>JAUPLE010000531.1 GCA_030837085.1 Acidobacteriota bacterium
ACCATAATGACTGGTACAGACTGGTGGATTCATCGCTCCATTGTTGACGGTAACAAAATTCTACCCCAATCCAGCCGTTTACTTCCCAATTCCTCCAGCAGGGCCTTTCATTTCCCGGATGAGCAAGGAGACAAAATGCAAGTGGCCGTCCGTGTCACCGAGGATTCCATTAAAATTATTACCGTGCGTTTCGATATTCCCGATGCCCCACCCCTCCAGGGCGATCCCAAAGAATTATTGGCGGAATGGCAAAACAAGTTGGCCCTGAAATTAAAGGAAGACGGCAAGATTGAATAAGGAAGCGAGGAAGAGCGGAAGAGCGGAAGAGCGGAAGAGCGGAAAAAGCAGAAGCGAAGGAAAAACATTGAGATCAGGAGTTTCGTAGGGGCAAACCTATGTGTTTGCCCGTTTATTAGACCGGGCCTCTGGTCCACCTTATTAAAAATCCGAAGCACGAAATTCGAAATTCGAAACAAATTCAAAATTCAAAAACTCCAAATTCAAAACGAAAGCTGCCCACGAAACACGCGAAACACACGAAAAGGAAAGAAACGGGACAGGCACGAAAAATTCCTTTTTCAACTGTCCGATTTTTTCGGACACTTCAATATAGCCTTCCTGGTAAAGATCAACTGCGGGACAGGCAGAGGACAGGCAGAAGAAAACCCCCCAACGAATTATTAGCGGAATGGCAGAGAAAGTTGGCCCTGGAATTAAATGAAGACGGCACGATTGAAAAAGGAAGCGAGGAAGAGCGGAAGAGCGGAAGAGTGATAGGAATAGTGAATGATGAAGAAAAAGGGGTCAGGATTCAGGGAGCAGGGGTTAGATTTCCGTAGGGACAAACCTATGTGTTTGCCCTTCAGATCGAGTGTCTCCGAAAAGTCATGGATGGTTTGATATTTGAAATTGTAGGGAACATTTTTATTTTGGACTAAAAACAGTCCAAAAATCATTGAATTTGGACTAAAAATATGCTAAAATCCCAAAATGATCGATAATAGAATATATACAATAATAAATCAATTGGTTAATGACGCCGCCAGGAAAAAACAAAGAAACATCGTACCCGAAATATACAATGATATCCCGACAAAACCCCCGATAAAAATCTTAAGAGGACTGAGAGGCATTGGCAAAACCACCTCTCTCTTGCAGTTAACTAAAATATATGGGGAAAAAGAAAAAAGTTTTTATCTCTCGGCAGACTGGCCGCAGATCAGGCGTTCAACATTATATGAATACGCAGTAGAATTAATAGAAAAAGGATTCAAGATGCTGTTTATCGATGAAATCCACACGTACCCCGAATGGGAAAATGAAATCAAAGCGATTGTCGATCAATTCCCGGTAATCAAACTCCTGGTTTCCGGAAGCGCCCCCGTCGTGTTCAGGGGAGATAGAAGGGAAAAAATCTACGAATGGGGGCCGATGTCTTTTTCCGAATATCTGCATTTAAAAGATGACATAAAAATAGAGTCGGACGAGGAGTGGAAATCTATCGATAAAAGTACATCACTTATTGCCCCTTATTATCCCGATATCGAGGGATGGTTTAGCGATTATTTAAAGATAGGCGGTTTCCCATTTTCACTTGAATACTCATATGATGATAGTATTGAGACTATTTATACCGTGATAAAACAGTCGATCGAAAAAGACGCAGCTACGATTTTAAAACTTTCTTCTCAAAAAATAATGGCCATGGAGAGGCTTCTCTATTTTGTTGCTACCTCCTCCCCCGGTGAGTTGAGCATTAATTCCCTTTCTAAAAACCTGGGTGTCTCCAAAATTATTGTCGATGAGATAATCGATGCCCTCGAACAGATGAAAATATTAAGGTCTTTGAAGCCTGACGCTTCCGGAGCCAGCCTGATAAGAGGTGAACCCAAGATATTATTTTCCCATCCCAATTTACGATTTTCAATATGTGAAAAACTTGGTGTTAAGCCTGAGATAGGAAGTATCAGGGAAGAGCTTGTTCTTTTCGGGTTAGAGCAGAGGGGTTATAAGATATTTACGGTGAAAGGATTTAAAAAGAATCCTGACTATGTAATAAAAAAGAATAACACTTCCACTGTTATCGAAATTGGCGGCGCAGGAAAAACCGGCGCGCAACTTAAAGGTTTCCAGGATTCGATCGTGATAAAAGGGAATCAACTAATTTCCCTGTTATTAATATAACTGCTAATCCTGGGAATTGCCTCGATTCTCTTCGCATTCATCTGTCGAAAACTTAAAATTAATACCGTGCGTTTCGATAGCCCCGATGCCCCACCCATCCAGGGGAACCCGATTGAATTATTGGTAGAGTGGCAGAGAAAGTTGGCCCTGGAATTAAAGGAAGACGGCACAATTGAAAAAGATAAAATGATGAATGATGAATGATGAAGAAAAGATAGAAGAGAAGAAGAGAAGAGGAGAAGAAGAGAAGGAAAAACATTGAGCTCAGGAGTTTCGTAGGGGCAAGCCGCGGCGTCTCCGTGTTTGCCCTTAATGAATCTCGCGAATTACAAAAATTGACACAGATTTTTATTGAAATTCAGACTGGATTTCCGTATAATTCTCCCTTACTGAATAAGGAGCTGTTTAGCCATGTCAGTTTACTTGATTACAGGATTAACCTTTGGATTCGCCGCCGCGGTAACGCCCGGACCTTTATTAACCTATCTCATATCACAAACGTTGAATAACGGCTGGCGACGCACTCTACCCGCTATTTTTTCCCCGCTTATCACTGATGGACCGATCGCTGTTTTGATACTACTGATATTGAGCCGTGTACCTCCCTCGTTGGTAGGGTATCTGCAATTTGCCGGGGGAATTTTCATTCTCTACCTGGCATACGGCGCTTTTAAGGCCTGGCAAACTTATGATATTAAAAAACCGGTGCCGTTTCATTCCACCCGGCAAAACGTCCTCAAAGCCGCCCTGATCAATTGGTTAAATCCCAATCCTTACCTCGGCTGGAGCCTGGTGCTCGGTCCATTGCTGTTAAAAGGATGGCGCGAAGCGCCTTTCAATGCGATTGTTTTGCTGCTGAGCTTTTATGGAATTATGTTTGTCGGTATGACAGCGATAATCATGTTATTCCATGCAGCCAGGAATCTTGGACCAAAAGTGAACCGGGTAATGATCGGGTTATCTGCCGCGGCTTTGGCCTGTTTCGGACTATATCAATGGTGGTCGGGTATGAAAGCCATATGGCTAAATTAAGGATAAGTGAGCGCAAATTAATTTAGCAAATTCCTTGCCATCCAGGCGATTTTCCCCATTTCCCCGCATTTTGATCTGAAATTTATATTCGTGATCTAAAATTACTATTCCCCCGGACATTTTGATCTGATTTTTATAGCCATTTTGATCTGGAATTGCTAACCTAAAAATCATTTTTATATTATTATTAATTAGAAAAGGAGGTACACTATGAGACCTTTTAAACCTAACGCCCCTGGCTCCCCGCGGAGGCTAAAGATGATTGCAATCATGAATAATTGCGCGAAGCTAAGGTCATGGACAAGGATGCATAAGATTCAAGATAGGCTCAAACCAACGGGCGTTGGGAATTTTACAATTTATCCGACTCGCCCTTCGGAAGGGCCATCGGCAGGCGGCTTTTTAACAATATACCGGGATAAAATAATCCGTCAAGACCTGGTACAAACCCGATCTATATATGGGCATGAAAGTGGAGGTTTCCCGGTTAGCGCCGGGAACATGGATTGTCAGAGGCGCGCTTTTTGGATAGCATACGAGCCGTCTGCTGCAAAGGAGAATAATAATAATATTGTTGCCCCGTCAGTACTTATTTATGATAAAGAAGAGTTCAAAAAGGAGTACACGTTCCTCGACCGGTTGGAGGTAAAGCCATATTTATTCAAGGGATTTTATTTATGTGATGTGCGGCCCGGGGCATATGAGGATTGGGATATGCTTGTACAAGTGAGGGAGGGCAATGAGATCGGGAAGGGGAAAATTCTTGGTGAAATGAATCTCAAAGCGCCGTTAAGGGCAGAGCATGGAAAGGTAGTGGCTAGGCTGCGGAAGGGGATGAAGGAGGGCGCGTCATATCACGTCCACTTCAGTATCAGGGAAGCAGAACGACCCCAATTGCTTCCACTGGCGGCATGACGGCATGATGGCATGATGGCATGATGGCATGATGGCGTGAGAGGACGCATTTTTCAACCCTTGTCTTTTTTTTAAAAATATGTTATTTTAAATTCTAAACCCGAAACATCTGCGTCAGAGTACATGGCGTACACGGGAAACGCGAGGGAATAACAAATGAAACGTATTCGTTCATCTGTTGGGGCCGGGCAAACAAGGCAAACAACACTGTCGTCAATTTTAAAATATAAAATATCGGAGGGAAAAAATGAGTACGCTAATAGACACATTTACAGCAAAAGAGGGTGAAATAACAATTGATGGCGGGGAAAAGCCGCTTACATATAATGGTGACACAACGTCAATCGATCTCTCTTCTGCCAAAACAATCACGGTAACGAAAAACGATGGAGTTATCTGGCCGAAAATTGAAGCTACAGTAGATGCCAAAAGTACTGGAAATGTCAACATCGTAGAGGAAATAAATTGTAAGGTTGATCATCAAGAAAAATCAGTAAAATGGACGATTACACCGGATCCCACCAACACCAAATATTTCTGCGTGAAAATTTCAGCTAATACTACAGAAACAAAAACGACCGGGCAGAACAAGTCAAGGATTGGTGACCCAGCTAAGATGAGGCGGAGAATGCCCTTGATAGTGGGATTGGTGACCCTGGCGGGAGGATTAGTGACCCTAGGGGGATCGGCGACCATTGGAGGCGCCGTTACCATAGGTGTTGGAGTTATCCTCTTATTGTTTTGGTTTTTGGAGATTCATATATATGCTGACCCGCAAGTTACAGTAACCATCGGTGAACCGTAAAATTTGCCCGTGTAAATTCAGACCTTCTTTTTAGCCTGTTCCTTTTAGCCTGTTCCTTACTGAAACCCCGGACGTTTCCCCAACGGTCCGGAGAGTTTCCATCCCCTTGCCTTTATTTTAAAAATATGATATTGTAAATTCTTAACCCAGCGTATCCGCGCCGGGCTACAAGGTACACAATACACGGTACACGGAATACAGAACTCGGGACACATCGGCACACACTACATACCGTTCATGCTGTCCATGCGAGGGAATAGAAAAATGAAAGGTTTTATTTCGAATGTTGGGGCCGGGCAAATAAGGCAAACAAACCTGTCGTCAAATTTAAAATATAAAATATCGGAGGGAAAAAATGAGTATGATAAAATTTGGATTTAATGAAGATTATGTTGGTGCTATAACAATTAGACACAGAATTGAGGAAATTACAGGGAAAAACACTTATGTGGAGATCAAACTTGATACCCCTAAAATTATCGAGGTTGCAAAAGAGGCATACTATAATTGGCCCGAGAAAATAGAAGC
>JAUPLE010000532.1 GCA_030837085.1 Acidobacteriota bacterium
TTCATTGGTTTCCACCGTTTTAGCGGAACTTAAAACCTCTTTTATTGTTTCCTTGAAAGCGGTCCAATCGCCGCGGGGCACAAATATGACGCCATCTTTGCAGGTCTCCCGCAGCACCGGCAATTCAAAGGCAATGCAGGGGGTATTAAAGTACAGGGCTTCAATGGGGGGGTAGCCGTAACCTTCAAAAAATGATGGAAACAATAATAAACCGGCCCTCTGTATTTCCAGGTATTTTTCATAATCGCTGATTTTACATTTGTACTCGATGTGGATGCCCAATTGCCCCGCCTTGCGCTGTATTTCTTTTTCGATATCCGCCGGTATAGTCCCGGCCCCGATGATTAGTACCAGGGTATGACCGCGCATAGACTCGGACATGATATCGGGAATATTAAAACAGCCTTTATGATCGGATAAAAAGAAACGCGCCATCATCAGGATGCGTTTTTCTTTTTTTATTTCTTTCGCAAAGACCTTATCGGCGGTAAATGAATTTATCGAAGGAGAGGCATATTCGAACCGGGCCGCCGCCGGGACGCCGCGGTAGTATTCCGCCGCATATTTACTGCCTTCCGCCGTAAAAGAAAGAAGGACCGAACTGTATTTCGCCGCCAATTGCCAATTTTCCCATAAGCTCTCGTCCCGCTGCACCGGTGAGAGTTCATTAAACCAATTGGGCGATTCGAAATTAAACAAAACCAAATGGGCCCGATTATCCCTGGCAAAGGCGATGGTATTTAAATAATAATCCCGGTATTTATCCAGTCCCGGGATCAACACCACCACATCCAAGGGATAAGGAGGTAGATTATCGGAAAAATCCGTGGTCAAACATATTTCGATATCCTGGTGGGTGGGGATGGCGCCGAAATCCGGGTAAAAAACCGGCAGGTTTTCAGTGACATAAAAGACTTTATGGCCGGCGTAAGCGAGCGCCTCAGCCAGCATAAAGGAGGAATACCTCCCGCCGGAATAGTCGGTGGCCGAGTTCCTGGAAAAGACCGCGATATTTAGTCTTTTGCCGGGAAAAACGGGGGCTTCGTCGAAAAGGCCGGCATGATGTTTAACGTTTTCCATTAATTGCTCATGGCGGAGCGAATAATGGGAAAAGAACTTAAAAAGATCGATTATCCGGTTAATGGCCTGGCCATCCATGGGCCCGCAGTGCCTATTCAAATACTCATCAGCCTTTTCATGATCGAAGGTCATTTGTTTTTTATGCTGTACCAGGAAATCTTTCAATTCCGATTTAGTGGAAGCTAATTTCACCGCGCCGTTGGGATCGCCGGTATAGGTCAGCATGGGTTCACGGTGGGGGTTGTAATAGATTGCCTCCCGCCCCAGGGCCAGGGCCTCGTAAGGGATGCTGCTGAACCGGCTGATAACCATGGAAGCCTTCATCAATTGGTCATCGATCACGGCCGCGCAGGAATCGATCACATGGGGATATTTTAGTTTCCCGTCATCCCGGGGATGCTGCGATATAAAATAATTAATCTTTGTTTCTTCACAGGCGCCGACAACATCGCTTAACCACATATCGCGGTTATTTTCGTAAGGGGGTTTCGCGGCAATATAGGTAAAATTACAGTTGATCAATACCAATGGCGCCTCCGGGAACGGGTAAGCGCGGCTCTCCCCGATTTTGGGATTGCCGGTAACGGCAAAATATTTGGGCCGAATATAGTTTAAGGTCATTGCCCCCTGGGAAAAAAAGATATCGGCGTTCCGGTAATGATTCAATATTCTTAAAACTTTCTTGCCATTGATCAATTGGATATTTCTCATGTTCCAATCTTGAGGCCCTTCCTGCAAAGTGACGGTGGGAATGGCCAGTTCTTTGGCAATTCGCGATATGGCAAAAAACTCCGATGTCCAATCGGCGCCGCAGAAAATTAAACCGGGTGCAAACTCTTTTAATGCCGGGCATTCCCTGGCGTTATAATCAAGCTCGATATATTTCAAATTCTTTTTTGCCAGGGCTTCTGCCGCGCGGTCATCTTTACAGGTTAATTTGGGGATTATATACTGGACCTCTTGGAAGTGTTCGGCTATTTGGGTCATAAATGCCGCATGGGTGTCGCTCGATACCAGGAATGTCACCCGGGAGTTCACGGATTTTCCATCCTCCCCCTGGGAGTAAACGAAATTATCACAAGGAATACAGATGGTTTCAAGGGACTGGAAAAAGGAAACTTCGCTATCATAAATAATCTTTTCAATAAAGGTATGTGAATAATTTTTTACGATCCAGGAAATAGACACCCGGTCAAGGTTTTTATTATCTACAAAATAATAGTGGAATTCATCGCTATCTACGACTTTATCGGGTAGAAAAGGCCGACAGATGATTAAGCAGGAATAAGATTTTGTCCTGGTTATTTCAGCAAATAGATTGCCCTTGATCCTGTCAACCGGGATAATTGCTCCTTTTCCCTGCTGGACAGCGTCGATTTCCAGGGGTTTAGCCGCGGCGGGTTCAAGGGAAATGGATTCTACTTTGACGGCCATTTTTTTTTGAGCCGCCAGGGGATTCGCTTCTCCTTCCAGGTATAAATGGACTTCGATTTGATGGTTGGGCCCCGCCTCCTGTAAATCAAAATCGCTTTCGATCAACCAGCCGCTGTTCCGTTCATTATATCCAGGGAATTTCCGGTACACATCGGGGCGGGAAATATTCAACCGGGCCTCGCCTACCCGGCGACCGGCGATAAAAAAAACGAGCTTATTTATTTTAATTCTCGATAGGATGCAGCCGTTCATTTTTATTCTTTTTTGAGCTGCCAGGTATTTGCATTCACTGAACCAGAATTTAATATCGTCACGATTAAACATCTTTATTCCTTATTCATTTTTTCTCTTTGATTTTTCCAGCATAACGGCAAGAATTTCCTCTATTTTCTTTTCTGAGTAATCTTCGTTAAATTTCTCGATGTTTTTTAAATAAATGTCATAATTTTGTTTGAACTCGGAAAAAGCGTATTGGAGTTCAGTTAAATTACCATCATGGAACACACGGCCCACCCGGTAATACTTTACGATGTAAGCCATCACGCCTTTATCGGAAGTTAAAACCGGCAGCCCCTTGCGCAACGCGTCGATTAAAACGCCGCTGGTGCGATAATATTTTCGATAGGGTAACACCATGAACCGCACCGTTGAAAAAATAAAATCAATGAGCTCTTGAGATTCAATATATATATCCACTTCAAAGAGACGGCCTTCCAGGAGTAATTTTTCTTTACTCATTATTGTCTCCCAGATGGCGTAATAGCCGGGCTTGGTACGCCCGAAACGGACGCAGACACAGTCAGGGTTTTGCACAACCAGTTGGAGCAAAAGGTCATACCCTTTCCTGGACTCCAGGTCGCCGAACATAAGCAAAACATGCTTGCCGCTGTGCTTTTCCAGGAAATCGCTGTACCGGCATTTGATCCGGGTATAGAAGGAAGATTCCTGTTCTGTGGGTTTTACCTCCAGGTTATGGGTAACCAGTTCCGGTAAAAACAATACCCGTGGGGACCTGAATTTTTCCACCAACCGGGCGTCCGGGCAAAAAACAGCGGTAAGCAAGTTAAAACGGCTTAAGCAGTGGAAAAATAGTTTGTTTAGCAGCGGGAATTTCTCCACGAACTTCACCCGGTGAACAAAAATATGCGGATCGCTAAAATGGTTGTAGATAAACAGCCATAATTCTTTTAATGCCTGGAGTTTTCCCAGGGGGAGATAGAGGAATTCACTCAGGCATATGATGGAAAAATTTTCACCCACCAGCCGTTTTTGCCAGGGCAGCAATTGTTTAAAAAATGTTTGTTTCAAAATGTCGCCGTCGATGAATAATGATAGGGTTGGCGTTAACTTCGCCTGGAGTTCCACGATGAGATGAAGCTCATTTTTAACGGCGTTTAATTCATCGCAAACAGCGATGAAATGGACCCGGGGATTCCCCCGGAACACGTCCAGGTAAGGTGATTCGGATTGTTTATAACCGAATCTTCCCCCGGGGAGGTACCCGGAAATCAAGCCGGCATAACAAAAATAAACCACATAGCCCCGGTTCAAAAAGAATCGTATGAAATAGGCGGAATGCAGGTGGCGATGTCCGGTTATATCGGCGCAATATATCAATACGCTGCCGCGGTTATCCCTTTCCGCGTCTTTGCGGATGATCTCAATCGTCACTGTCCCCGCGCGCCCTTGCGCCGCCGCTTGATCGAAGTCGACTCTTTCCCAGGCGTCCAGTTTGGTTTGCCGCGAGGCGTTATATATTTTGCCGCCGGCCGCTTCATACATTTGCCGGGCCCGGATAAACTCTTCTCTTTGCTTATCAAGGCGGGGTATTGTCCAGGTTTCCCCTGGTTTGCGATAATCGGGGTGGAAATGGTTGTGCTCACCCACGGAGATAATCACTTCGTTGCCTTTCTCAAAGCGACCGGTGCGAATCGAATTATCTTCAAAATAAAAGTCCACGCCGATCACATATACCTCGCGAATCCCCATCCAATAGGCCAGCTTGAGATCGAAATTAAGCACCGAATAACCGGCCCTGACCCCTTTGATTAAATCCCACGTTTCATCCCCTTCCTCGGTGGGGGGATTGGTAAAGATGATATCTTTTTGATCCTTAAGATAATCCCTCACGCTGTGGGCAAAGATTTTTTTCAATTTTAAGGAGTGGATGATTTCCCGGTTATTTTGGGCGACGATATGGTCCGCCATGGTATAATAGGTGGGCCGCCAATCGGTTTGATCAAAAGCCAGGAAAATCTTGTTGGAGGCAAAAGTGATTTCATTTTTTAGTTTGTCAAGGTCTTCGATGCGCAAACTGGGCCCATTACCGATTAAAAAAGCCCGTTTTCCTCGATGGATATCTTTAAGGTCAAGCAAACGGCGGTTGTTTATTTCATTGGGGAAATCTTTTAAAACCTCTTTTTGAAGTTCTTTTTTCTGCCGCTGAATTTTTTCTAAGTCCAGCATGATGCTTTTCGTGCCCATCAGCGTTGCCTTTGCATAAAAGTGCAGCACCAGTTCCGCATTTTTTTCCAATATTAAAAATTTTTCAAATAGGAATCCGCAGCGTTCGTTCCGGCATTCTTTATGTTTTTTCATTACATCGCCGCGCGGGATATTGACCGGGGTTTTGCCGATGCACTGGTTTTCGATAAAAAATTCTATCCTATCGATTTTTTTAGCGGCAAAGCACCATCCAGTGAGATTTAAAATAGAATTATCATAATACGCCATCTGGCTGATTCCGAATTTTAGATCGACAGCCTCTGCCGGCGACTCTTTTTTAAAACGAGTCAGCCACTGGAAGCCACTCTTACGCTCTTCCAGTTCACTTATCTTCATCTTCAAAAGGGCGCTTTCATCACTTTTCCCGCTTAATTCCGCTTCCAACCGGTTAACTTTCTTATTGGCGCTGGCCAGGTTATCCTCCTTTTCCATTAACAGGCCTTCCAATTTCTGTAAATACACATTCATGGCATTGGGGGTTCTGCCAACGATTAAGCCTTTCCGATTATTTTCAGCGGCGGTTGTTTTATATTTTGCCGTTATTTGATCAATGTCGTCCGGCTGAGTAATTCCCGACGCGGTTAAAAGCGTTTTATATTGATCCATATACCCGGCCAGTATATCCACTTCCGCGCCGGTTAAATTATTTTTCAACGTCTGTGAGCCGGCGATTTTTTGGGAATGCTCATAATAGATATCTTTTCGCTGCTGGGCGATAAAATCGCAAATTTTATCAACCCAAAATTCCCGCCGGGAAACATAATCTTCATAACAAATGATTAGAGGCTTATTGTCGGTTTGTACAAAGGACTCCAGGGCGTATTTATTCATATAATACCAGTATAAGACCTCTTTCTCCACCTGGGACTTTATTTTTTCGCCGTGGATAGTTCCCTCGCCGAAGAGGGAATTGACCTCCTTTGTAAACCGGGGCCAATCGTCTCTATGGAATTCGGAACCTAAAAGAGAAAATCTTACCACTACCGAATTAATCACATCCAGGGGGTTCCTGGTAATAAAGATATATTTAGCCTCGGGGCAGATTTCGCTCAGTAACCGGAAACGGCCGTTTGCCCGGATGAATTTGATCAGGGCGTTTTCCGAAGTTTTATGAAAGATTTTATCCAGGTAAGGATTCTCTCTGAAAGCCGCCGGGTTTTCAATGAACAGGGGCAAAGTTTGATGGCGGTACATGGCTTCGACGGACAGCGAGTTCATACTGTCGAAATTTTTGACAACATCATTATATCTGCCATTGAACGCCTGCATATCCCAGAGGAAAGGCTCATAGACGAAATCGACATTCTTTCCAAAGCGATCGATCAGTATTTCCTGTAATAGTGTGTAGAGCGCGGTCGTACCTGAACGTCCGACTCCCAGGATGCATATTTTCATGTTAATTAGCGAATACCACTTCGATTAGGTTAGGGCCGCCGTCGCCATCCGGGTTCAGGGGCTTATCCACGGTTACATGAAAATTGGAAAACTTTCCCCCCGGTCCCTGGCCATCCGAGCGTGCTATTTTTTTGACAATGGCGTCCCCGCTGACGGCAAACTTGAGCCGGTCGCCGATTTTAAGCGGGCAGGCATCGCTTTGAGGTAAAACGAAAACGAAAGTGCCGGTACTCTTCAGAGACACGCCGTTTTTCCAATTATTCTCCCGGGAAAAGCTGCTGGGCCTTATTTGAAAACTTTTAATATAGATGGGATTGGGGTTCCCGTCGCCCGTGGGGTCCAGGTCTTTATCAACCGCGATAAAAATAAATGACTTATCCGGTTTTTCAACCCGGGACACTTTCTGCACCGTGGCTTCTCCGCTGGAGGCAAACTTTAATTTGTACCCGCGATTAACAGGGAGGGGGTCATTTTTGCCAATGATAATAAAAAACTGTTTTTTTTCGATCCGGTTTATTCCCTTCGTCCATTTTGAACTGTCAGTATAGGCCGCGGCGCGAAATGCTCGCGCACTGGGTACGGATTCTGCTTTACCCCTGGCTTCTACGTTTTTTTTCGGACTTTTACCGGCAGCCGCTTCTTTTTGCGTTTTTGAGCAGCCGGTGAATAGTATTGACGCCGCGATCAAGCCAATTAAAATATGTTTCAAAAACATTTATTTACCTCCTTTATAATACCGGTTTACCAATCGGTTCCTTTTTCATACCCCAGTTTGATTAATAACTGGTTATATTTTTCCTTAAAATATTTCTTGTGATCTTCATTAAAATGGTTAATCCAATCGCCGGGTATTCCTTTCCTGAAATGGCTGTGGATATCTTCGTCGCCGGGTTTTCTCCCGCCGGCTAACCTGGAGAAGGATTTTTGTTCGAGGATTTCAGTGAGTCTTTCTAATGAAATTTTTTCGCCGAAAATTCCTAAATGAGCAAATATCTCGACAAATTTTCCCCGGGGGTCGCCAATGATTTCTTCCATTTTAAGTTCCAGGACATTGGGCATTGCATAATTCCAATCATATAACTGTTTAAAATTCAGGCTAATAAATTCGCTGTCTAAAATTAAGCCCTCCTCCTGGGACACGGTTTGTAATCTTTCCCTGTGTCGGGCTAACTCTTTCCAACCGTCGGTGGGATGAGAATATAAATGTGAGAAATAGGATGAGACGGCAATATCCCGGGGGTCCCGGATAACGTGGAATCCTTTGAGATTTTTTATCTTCTCGACAAAATCGATATCCGCATTGGCGTACGTCAGGAAATCGATGTTGTTTCTTTCTACAAAAGATTCCAGGTCCGAATCGAACTGTTTATGGGAATGCACGTATTCGATTTTTAGAGAAAGCTCTTTGCAGACTTCCGTAAGTATGCCGTGTATCCATGTACTTGCGCATTTGTGATGGCCAAAATAGGCTAATAGCACTTTATTACTCATAACATACCCCTCCATCCAGTTCTTTTTTGCCGATGTTATTTAATAATGATGACATTTTTTTCTAAACCATATTGGGATAATATTTTCCTGCCAAATTCCAATGCCTCCGGCGGAGAGACAAAGGCTTTTTTTAAGACTTTGGATTTCGCTGAACGAAAATACTCCAATAGGACTCCCGGATTGGTCAACAACCATTTCACCCCGATTTTATATTTGTATATTTTGGCGGCGGTTGGTTGTTCCTGTACCTGTTCTTTTATCTCAAATTTAAGTTTTTCTTTTAAATATAAATGCTTCAATTTTTTTATCTTTATTCCACTCAAAAGGGTTGGGTTTATTTTTTTGGCGGCTGTAAAAGCGTGCTCCATCATCTCCAGTAATTTTGTTCGATATTCGGATGTATTGAGAAACTCGATGTTGGTGCCCTGGTCCCGGTGAACCCTCCAGGTAGCAAGGTATTGGGGTATATGAACGGTATTGGCAAGCAGTGACGCCCGCATACCCCATTCAAAATCGGCAATCGAACCGAAATTCGTAAGAAACAATCCCACCCGGTCAAATAAACTTCTCCGGATCAACAACTGGGTAATAGAGGTATAAACGGTTTTTACACCGCAGTGCAGAACACCGTCATGGGGGGCCAGGCGAATATGTTTTTGGTCGATTAAATCGCCAAAATATAAAGCGCAATAAAATTTATCCCAATTGAGAGTGTGATGGGGGGCGCCGTTTTCATCGATAATTTTGAGTTTGCAGTGGGCCAGGTCGCATTCCGGGTGTTCTTCCAGGGCTTTTACCATTTCTTCCAGGGCATTGGGGGTCATGGAATCGTCGCTGGTGGCGATGTACACATACTCCCCTTTGGCCAACCGGATGCAGTTATTCCAATTGGCGTACATGCCTGCCCGGGGCGCTTGCGATATTTTGACCCGGGTATCTTTTTTTGCCCACTCCTGGAAAAACTCCCAGGCGCCGTCATCGGAATAATTATCCACGATAATCAACTCCCAGTCGCTGAAGGTCTGCTCCATAATCGTTTTCAGTCGTTCATCCAGATACGGGCGATTATTAAGATTGGGCAGTAAAATCGATATCTTCGGTGTCATATTTGTACTTCTAAATCCTTATAAATGGGTGAGTTAACAAAACTTTTTAAGAAATACTCCCCTTTCAATTGCTCTTTTATCGGGTGATTTAACAAATAACAATGGGTTCGATAAATTAAGTCTATATCTTCGGCTTTAGCGGCGGCTTCCTCCAATGACGAAAAATAAAAGGGGTAATCTTCGCCCAGGTATTCCTTCACCGGCTCGATGGGATTGACCAGCAGCGGCGTATTGCGCGCCAGGCATTCGATCACCGTATTATTGGCGCTGGAATCGTACAGGTTGAGAATGACGATATTCTCAGCCAATAACCGGTCATATTTATCGTTGGGAATATAGGTGACGGATTCCGCGGTTTTATACATGTCATCCTTGAATTGCCCTTGTTCCAGCAAAATTTCCCGCTCTTTTTTAAATAAACTGTCCAGGTCGGTGTGGGTTACTTTTAAAAAGA
This sequence comes from Acidobacteriota bacterium, assembly GCA_030837085.1. Lineage (GTDB taxonomy): Bacteria > Acidobacteriota > Aminicenantia > UBA2199 > UBA2199 > JAKAGC01. The sequence continues at coordinate 9,466 of JAUPLE010000532.1, forward strand.
TTTTTTTATAGTGTGTGGCCGGCAATTGGTAAATAGTGTGAAGTTTGCGCAGCCACCACCCGACCTGGACTATTTTCTTTTCCTTATTGGCCTGGAATTTTTCAAAGGACCATTTCACCCCGGGAATTTCCGTGGGGAAGATAAAATTCTCTATGGGAATAGAAAGTTTCTTTTCAAGGTTTTTTCGATGGTAAATGGATAATGTCATCAGTCCCCGGCAATAGGGCAAACTTTTTTTCCAGGCGTCGGAAGCAAATATGGAATCGTTGGACTGCTCGTGCTGGAACCAATGGGGGACGTTGGGCGGAATATGGATAAATCCGATCCAGGGCCTCAGGTTGGGCCTTATCCCCCCAGGGTGCCAGCAGAAGGTTCTCTCGATAAAGGAATCCATTAAGATACCCGCGGGATTATGCAGTTTTTTTAAAAGACCCAGCACATAAGGCCAACCGCTCCTGTGTTGACCGTAAAACCCATTCAACTGGGTGGAGAGATCGATCTTTTTTTCGTATTTATGAAGCGGTTGGCGTAGCCTGGCGAGAAAATTCATTGTTTTTAGTGGCATGGGTCACCGTTCCCTGGGATTCATATTTAAGCTGCGATAGATTTCCGAATCGGCAAAACTGTCCAGGAAATATTCGCCTGTCAATTTCTTTTTGATGGGGTGATTAACCAGGTAACGGTGGGTTTGCCGGATTAAATCCAGGTCCATCGCTTTAACGGCGGCCTCTTCCAGGCAGTTATAATAAAAGGGGTAATCCGCGCCGAGATATTCCCGGACCGGCTCGATGGGGTTGATTAAAATCGGCGTGTTCCTGGCAATACATTCGGCGACCGTGTTATTGGCGCTGGCGTCATAGAGATAAACGAAAACGATATTTTCAGCCAGGAGCCGGTCATACTCTTTATCGGGAAGAAAACGGATGGTTTCCGCCGTCTCGTACATTTCGTCGGAAAAGGACCCTTCTTTTATTAAAATGTCCCTTTCCATTTGCATCAGGGAGGGAACACATCGATGCTCGACGTTTAAAAAAATTTTCTTGTAATCGGTTTGGGGCAATTGGTATATGGCATGAAGTTTACGCAGCCACCAGCCCACCTGGATGATTTTTTTTTCCTTATTGGCCCGGAATTTGTCCCAGGACCATTTTATATTGGGTATTTCCGTCGGGAAGAGCAAATTATTTACAGGGATGTCGAACTTTGCTTGAAGGTTTCTTTTGTGGTAATTGGAAAATACAAAAAGCCCTTTGCATAAAGGCAGACTTTGTTTCCATGCGTCGCTTTTAAAAATCACTTCATTCGCTTGATTGGAAATAAACCAATCAGGTACATGGGGGGGTACATGAATAAATCCTATCCAGGGCTTCTTATGAGGTTTGACGCCACCGGGATGCCAACAAAATGTCCTCTCGATAAATGCATCCAGAAGCACCCCGGCGGGATTATGCAGCCGGCTTAAATATGATAACCCGTATTTCAAACCGCTACGATGCCTCCCGTAATCGGCTTCCAATTGGTCCGCCAAATCGATCCGTTTTTGATACCTGGAAAAATAAACCGCGGACGATTGGGTCATATCCTTGAAAAATGCCTTAACCCGGACCGGGGATTTTTTAGCCAGATTTACGGCAATTTTGGCCGGGAAAACCACTGCTTTGCCGGTACGATAAGTCCAACTCTTACGCGTTTTCTCCAGTTGGCGCTGCACAGCCGTCAGCCGCTCTTCCTGGCTGGTGTTCTTTTTCTCCTTTTCAGCCAGGACAAGCTCTCTGGCCCGGATTTCGGCATTGTTCCGGTAAATGATCAATTCCTTTTCCATCAGGGAGTGAACCAAAAATTCGATTTCCTTATCCGCGGTTATTTCTCCCGGCGTTTTTCGCACATCCTCAAACCAATCCTCTTTAAACAAAGCGACCCTTTTCTCCATCGTTTCGAGCTTGGACCATCTGCCGGGGAATTTTTCCTTTCCCGGCTGTGAAAAAAATCCCTTTTCACTTTCAAAAGGAAAATTTTCCATGATACGGTTGATTTGTTCCCTATTAAAAGAAGGAAGCGAAATTTCCCGGGCCTCTTCTTCGATTTCAGTCATTATCCCGGCGGAAAGCTCCATGGAAGAATATTCTTCGATCCGGGCGTCGCTAAAATTTATATCGTCAATCCCGTGCTCTTTGAGGACAAGGGTAATTTTATTATTATAAACAGGGTCCTGGGATAAACGGTTGATATCAATAACCAGGTCGCTGTGCAGGGCGTTTTTAATAAACCCATTGAACCAGGTATAATAAAAAATGAAATATTTCTCTTCATCCGGGTAAATACCCAGGACAATGCGATAGAAATCATTTTCCTTATCCTGCTGGGGGTGGCGGAAAAAGACCAGGGGAATGCTGCGGGAGAGCGGCAAGAAATCCCGGCTGTCTTTGTTACCCCCGGCAATAACCATGTCCATCAAAAAGAAACCATCGTAATTGGTGCGGCGGTATAAATCATGGTACGATTGCCATTGGTCACGCGGGTTACGCACCAGGTAAATATTTAGCGAATCCGGGTAATACCGCTTGAACCATTCAACGCGAAAAGCAGTACGATTGAATTTTAGAACCGGGACTTTTTCCCCGCTGCTTTCAACAAGGTAATCGATATACTGTTTGAGCGCCGGGTTTTCCCCATTCATACAGAATTGGTCATAACTGAACTCCTTTTTAAAATAAGGAATACCGGCCTGGCCTTTTTTTAAAAGGCTTTTATATTCATGTAAATAATATTTCTCAAGCTCCGGGTGATGAACCGAATTAAAGTCCCTGGTCATCATAAAATCGATGTTTCCCGACGTCAGGTTCCCCATCACCGGGTGCAAGGGTTCATAATAACAATAGTACCTGTCTACCTGCCTGAACTTATTCCAGAGATACGTGCTGCCCGTGCGAAATAACGAATGAATAAAAATCGGTCTCTTTTCCATTATTTAAAATTCATTCCTATTCTTTTTAAAAGGGCTGAACCTAACCTGACTGCTTTATTTCCCAAATTTAATAACTTTTGCCGGATTTGCCGTTTCTCCCGATACTCCATAAAAAGATTAATCGCGGCTTTTCGATAAATTTCAAAAATACCCTCCCCCGTTGCCGATAACGGCGCCCACTCATCTATAGGAATTTCTTTCGCCGTTCCCTTTGCCTCCGGCGGCCAGGCCCCTTTTTGAAAAGCCCTCAACGAGGGCGCGGTTCCGACACCACCAAAAACTTTTGATAGTTCCTTGAATAATGCCATATAATTTGCCGCCTGGTCCTCTAATTTGAAACCCTTTTCAATCACCTGGCGACAATTCTTCCCCATTTGCTCCCGCTTATCCACATCGAAAACCAGGTCCAATATGATTTGTCCGAGCTTCCCCGTATCGAAACATGGGGCCATGGCGCCGGCGCCGGTTACACCATCATGAATTAAATCCGGCATGCCACCCACCGCGAAACTCACTACCGGCGTCCCACAGGCCATCGATTCCAACATAGTATTGGGAAAATTCTCTTCCAGCGAAGGCAGCACAAAAAGGTCCGCCGCGGAATAGACCGCGGCCAATTTATCGTTCCCGGCGACATACCCCAGGGATTCAACTTCGATACCCAGTTCCTCCAAATCACCCTGCGGGGGGCCAAAGGTGACGATTTTAACGCCGCCGCTTTTGGCCAGACTTTTAAATCGTGGGTCCCGCAGACAATATCGCAGGGCCTCCACCAGGTGGTGGAATCCTTTTCGCTTCTCATTCCCGGTAACGGCCCCGAAAAGCAGCAGCACCTGCCCGGGTTGCCCATGGTCCAGGCCCAATTCCTTCCTGGCTGCTTTTTTTTCTAAAGGTATAAATTCATCCGTTTCCACTGAATTGGGGATCGTTTCCACTCGCAATCCCTTGAATAATTTGCTTTCCCGGGCACAGTCCGCCAACCATTGACTGGGGGTCACAATAACCAGGTTGTCACGGCAGTGCTGCCAAAGTTTCACTTTATTATTTAAGATATGGAAAGGAATTTGATAGCAATTATCTTTTAATTGTGGGCAGTCACTGCAGTCCTCACGGTATTTCAAGCACCCACCCGAGTAATGACATCCACCGGTAAAAGCGTTCTGGTCATGCAGCGTCCAGACCACGGGCTTGCCAAGATTTAGTAGAGATGCGATACTCTCCGCTGATTGAAAATGCGCCACCCAGTGCAGGTTGATAATATCGGCCTCCCGGATAACGTCAGACTTTGAAAGATCATAACTGGGATAAGGTAGTGAAAGCAGGGTATTGGAAAGCTCCGTCCTATTTTCATCGATCGCATGATACTCCATGTATTTGAATATTTCTTCTTCGACGCTCATTGCCATATTTTTCCAAAAAACTTTATAAACATCCGGTTCGTTTGAGCTTTTAAATCGTACTATAATGGAAGAATCCTGGTTTAAGGACCGGAGGCCTTTGTGAAGCCGGAGGGCGGCAATCCCCGCCCCACCGTAATTGTCATAGGTACTGATAATCGCGATTTTCATTTATTTAAAACTTCTTTTCCATTGCCTCGATAAATTCGTTAAACCCGGCGCAAATCTCATTTTTTTTGTTCTCCGAGGCTAGATGAAAATTTTTTTTGAATATGAATTCCAACCATTTGATATGTTCCGGGATAGGACTAGCGGAAAGACCTGTACCATGTCGCCTGTAAGCCGTACCGTTTATCCCCGTATAATAATATTCGTAGTTTGAAGCCAGTCGTATTTTGAGGTCCCAGTCTTCGTAGATGGGGATGCCGGGATCATAACCGCCGGCCTGGAAATAGGCATCTTTGCGCATGACAAAATCCCGCGGGATCATGCAGGATCGGGCCATAATATAATCTAGTATAAAACCTTCTTTGAGATTTTCACTGTTTCCCCAGGTTTGGATTAGAGTTTTGTCGCCTCTAACCAGCAGGATATTTGAAAAAGCGATCACATCCCGGCCCGATTTTTCTTTATGAAGCAGGATCAGGTCCATTTCTTTTTGCAGTTTTTGCGGGTCGGAATAAAAATCGTCGCTGTCCAATGTCGTGATAAATTCGCCTTTTGCAGCCAGGATGGCTTCGCGCCTGGTTTTGGCTACGCCTTGATTTACCGGGCTGAACAAAGTTTTTATTTTCCCCGGGTATTTTTTTTCATATTCCCGCATAATTCCCGGCGACGAATCGCTGGAGCAGTCATCGTGAATAATAATTTCCAGGTCTTTATAGTCCTGGTTCAAAATACTCTCCAGGCATTCCCGTATATATCCTTCATTATTATAATTGGCTACGATAACGGATAATAATGCAGGTTTCATTTCCAGTAGCAGGTTAATTGAGCAAGCTTCCGCCGTTGGCTGTGCTGACATTTCTTTCAGCTAGCCCCTGTCGCTTTCTAAACAATGCCAACATATTCATATATAACCGGTATCAGCTTAGGAGTCTGAGCTTTACCCATAGATATACCTAAATAACACAAAAGGAAGATAAATACAACCCTCATGCGCGCACTCCCCATTTTTTTTCATAATACCAATTATATTCAAATTCATTGCTTATCGCTGCCTGGTTTGAAAAATTAGCCTGCCCTTTTATAACCTTCCTTTCCGCGCTTTTCCTCTGACCTGGGAAACTTTTCCGGGGTGTTCAGAAACTTTTCCGCGGAATCCGGAAATCTTTCGGCGACATCCGGAGTCTTTTCGGGGGATTCAGGAAATCATTCGGGGGGTCCCAGAAACCTGTCGGCATGAATTCTATAGAAATATTCCCGGGAATATGATATGATAAAACCTAAAGTATAAATTATGAAAGGAGGAATACCCATGATTTCCCCGGTTGATTTTTCAACAATGCTCCATAAACTGGGATTCGAAACCACTGTAGGTGTGCCGGATTCTACCTTTAAAGGATTAATTTCCTATTTTAGTTCCCAGGACCTGTTCAGGCATGTTATCGCTTCCAACGAATGCGAAGCCATGGGCATCGCCGCCGGCTATTACCTGGCGCACAATAAACCCGCCCTTGTTTATATGCAAAATTCCGGGTTCTGTAAAACCTTAAACCCTTATACGTCCATGCTATCCGAAGATGTATACGGTATCCCGGCCCTGCTGCTGGTGGGCTGGCGCGGGGAACCCGGCCAAAAAGACGAACCCCAACATAAAATGATGGGACGCATCATGCTGGATTTATTCAAAGTGCTGGAGATTGAATATACAGTCCTAGAAGAATCCCAATGGGAGAATCAGTTAATTGCTGCCCGCGATTACTTAAACCGCTTTCACCGCCCTTATATCATCGCTGTAAAAAGTAATCTATTCGATGAGTTCAATAGCGCTAAAAAAGAAGAGAGCCACGCCACTATGACTCGCGAAGAAGCTTTGAATATTATTGTCGAAAATGTATCGAACCGGGCGGTATTTATCTCCACCACGGGCAAAACCTCCAGGGAATTGTTTGAAATCCGCGAGCAAAGGAGACAATCCCACGGCTCGGATTTCTATACCGTGGGGTCCATGGGGTGCGCTTCGGCAATCGCTTTTGGTGTGGGCCTGGCGGAATCGGACCGGAAGGTTTTTATCCTGGACGGCGACGGCGCTGCTATAATGCAATTGGGAACTATGGCCACCATCGGTCATTATAAAAATTCCCGCTTGAAACATATTATCCTGGATAACCATGCCCATGAATCTACCGGCGGACAACCCACGGTATCCGCCGGCATCGATTTCGTCGCTATCGGGCGGGCCTGCGGCTATGAATACGCAGCCGCCGTTGATAACGCCGCGGACCTGGAAAAATCCCTGCAAATCCTGGAAAACAACAACCAATTATCACTGCTGGTGGTGCAAATTAAAAAAGGCTCCAGGCCCGACCTGGGCAGACCTACTACCACTCCCCAGGAGAATCGCGATGCCTTTACCGGGTATTTCCGGCAATAACAACCGGACCAGGGTGTTTCGCGGCCAGGGCGCGCTGTCACACCTGGAAGAAATCCTTCCCCATTATAAAAACATCCTTATCGTTATTGACAGGGACGCTTTTCATCCATGCGGCGCGGCTGAATATTTCAAACTTCTGGAAGAAAAACTGGCGGGTAGATGCACATTTCATTATGTATCCTATGCAGGGAAAGCCCTTCCCATCGAAGATGTGGAGGGAAAATACCTGGAAGTTAAACAATACGGTGAACTGGATTTGATAACCGCCATTGGCGGCGGAACCGTCATTGACCTGGCCAAGATCCTTGCCATCGCCTATTCCAATGCTTGTGAATCTGCGGCTGACGTGTTGGCTTCTCCAAGCCTGGACAACCGCGTGGATTTGCTTTTTATCCCGACAACAGCGGGAACCGGCAGCGAAGCCACTACCTTTGCCGTAGTATACAAAGATAAGGTAAAATATTCCATTGACCGGCCCGGCCTGCTGCCTGCTTACACCATCCTGGACCCCTTGCTGTTGAGATCTTTACCGGCGCCGGTATTACATGCCACGGTATTGGATGCATTGGCGCAAGCCATCGAAGCGATATGGGCCAGGGCCAGCACCGCCGAAGCCAAACAATACGCCCAAAATGCTGTCCGCTTGATACTGGATAACATCGAATCGCAGAATCCTATTGAACGCTTAAGCCAACTCCAGGAAGCCAGTCATTTAGCCGGTAAAGCCATTAATATTACCCGGACAACATTGCCTCACTCAATCTCGTATCCGCTGACGTCTCATTTCGGCGTGCCCCATGGAATCGCCGTATTTTTAACACTGCCGGGCGCAGCCGAACTCAATTATTATACCACCGGGGAAAACGTTCAGGCTGGTGTTAGTCCTGCGGATGTGGAGAAAAGTTTCGCGTTGCTATTTTCCCTTTTTGAAGTGGAAGATATAAAAGCGCTGCGGGAGAGGCTGAGTTCAGTAATTGTGCGTTTGGGATTCAGTATGAGGCTGCGGAATTATGGAATCGGAGAGGCTGATCTTTCTTTAATTGTTGATTATGCTTTCACAAAGGGTCGCATTGATAATAACCCGCGGCAAGCGTCCCGCGACGATGTTTTGAATATTTTAAAAGAAATTATTTAAAAGATGCCAGGGGGACTTTTTTCGAGAAAACCGTCCCCCTGGACCCCCTGAAAAAGCTTTTGATTATTAGAAGCTTTGGGAGGTTCAGAGCCAGATGATGTGATAAATGTCAACTTCCCGCAAGGGTTCTAAAAATAGGGTGCACGCGCCGCGTGCTTGACAAATTAGCACTGATACATTAACATACTGTTTTGGAGGTAAACATATGAAAAAAGTCTACGTCGCCATGAGCGCCGACCTGATTCACCCCGGGCACCTGAATATCATCAATGAAGCCAGGAAACTCGGAGATGTAATCCTGGGCCTATTAACCGATGAAGCCATTGCCAGCTACAAACGGCTTCCCGCTTTAACCTACGAGCAGCGAAAAGTAATCGTAGAAAACATCAAAGGAGTTTCGGAGGTAGTGCCCCAAACCACATTGGACTATGTACCGAATCTCAGGAAAATCAAACCGGATTACGTGGTGCACGGCGACGATTGGCGAACCGGCGCGCAAAAAGAAACCCGCCAACGGGTAATCGAAGCCCTCAATGAATGGGGCGGCCAACTGGTCGAACCTCAATACACCCCAAATATCTCTTCTACTCAATTAAATAAGGCTTTAAAAGAAATCGGCACCACACCGGGAATTCGTTTACAGAGATTGCGCCGGCTGCTGGCGACTAAAGACCTTGTCACCATTATAGAGGCCCACAGCGGTCTCTCCGGCCTGATCGTAGAAAACACCAGCGTAATGGTGGACCACCATTTAAGAGAATTTGACGGCATGTGGTTGAGCAGCCTTACCGATTCCACCTGTAAAGGTAAACCCGACATCGGCTGCGTAGACTTCACCTCGCGCTTTAATACCTTGAATGATATCCTAGAAGTCACAACCAAACCTATCATTTATGACGGCGATTCAGGCGGATTAGCCGAACATTTTGAGTATATGGTGCGCTCCCTGGAAAGAGCAGGGATTTCTGCCGTGATTATCGAAGATAAAGTAGGATTGAAAAAAAATTCCCTGTTGGGTACCGAAGTCCAACAAACCCAGGACACCATAGAAAACTTTTCCGACAAAATATCCCGGGGCAAAAAGGCCCAGGTGACCACTGATTTTATGATTATTGCCAGGATTGAGAGTTTGATATTAAAAGCGGGTTTAGCGGACGCCCTGGAACGGGCAAAGGCTTATATTGCCGCAGGGGCCGACGGCATTATGATCCACAGCAGCGCGAAAACCCCGGATGAAATCCTGGCATTCTGTGAAATGTATAAGCAATTGGAACAAAAAGTACCCCTGGTGGTCGTCCCCAGTACCTACAGCAGTATCACGGAAATGGAATTGAAACAGGCAGGTATTCGTATCGTGATTTATGCCAACCAGCTCTTACGGAGCGCATACCCGGCCATGGTAAAAACAGCCGAATCCATACTTACCCGGCAGCGATCGATGGAATGCGAATCGGAAGGCTTGTGTATGCCCATTAAAGAAATTTTAAGATTAATACCCGGTGGAATTTAACTTCTCTTCTTGCCCAGGCTGATAAAATGAATCGTACGGATGATATTTACCACCACCGCCTCGGCCAGCAGCAGGTAAATGCCGATATCCAGGCGATTGGCGAGCGCAAGAATCATAACCGCCAGGAGCATCATGGCCCGGGCTTCCCCGGTTTGACCTTTTTCTTTACGCTGCAAATAGCTGTTGGTAAGATAGAAAAGATTAACCTGTAATAGGTAAAGACCGGCAGCCAGGAATCCCAGCATTAAAAAGATTTTGTTATCCAGTGCCGTGTAAACCCCCACGGAAACTCCTATTATCATGGAAAAGTCCATGATCCGGTCCAGGAAGATGTCCAGGTGTGCGCCATATTCGCTGCACATATTTTTAGAACGGGCCAGCATACCGTCTGCACAATCCATTATAGATGAAAGTTGAATACCTATCCCCCCCAGGATGAAATATATATACTTACCCCGGGACAGGAAAAAAGCGCCCAGTATCCCCAGGAAAAATGAGAAAAAAGTAAGTCCATTGGGGGTTATAGGCGTTTTGTATACCAATCGGACAATGAGGGCGGCTAAAGGCCGATTCAAATACCGTTCAACTTTTATCACTTTGTTTAAAAAGGAATGATCGGGTTTCTTCAATGATTCCCGGTAGTTGAAGGCGCTGCCGTCACTGTCGCAACTGTCGGAACTATCTGCGGCGCAGCTTACATCATTATTGTCTTTTGTTATTTGCATTTTACTTTATATCAATAAAATACAATTTAGTCAAATTTTTTTACTTGAAAAACTTAGCTCGATGAGGCGAAAAAAACAGGTATAAAAGATAAGGACCGACAATATTAACAAAATCCGCCCATTTTTTTCAGGGCGCTGATGATTTCCAGGTTCTTCTCGATCCCCAGGTCAATGACTTTTTGAAATATATCTTTCGCCAGGGGCTTGCCTTCACAAAAAACCTGGGCCTCCACGATATCCCCCTTTTCCGAAGAGACGATATTAATATCCATATCAGCGCAGGAATCTTCCTCGTAAGTCATATCCACCAATATATCACTATTTTTAATACCGATGGATATCGCAGCAATCCACTCAATGGGGGGAAAATCGCGGATCAGGTTTTCAAAGACCAACCAACGCAGCGCTTTGACCAACACCAACATACCGCCGTTAATGGCGGCGCAACGCGTGCTGCCATCGGCCTGGAGCACGTCGGTATCAATATAAATGGTTTTACCGTCAATAGACTTC
>JAUPLE010000533.1 GCA_030837085.1 Acidobacteriota bacterium
ATTCGATGTTCTCAATATTGATGATGAGGTCGCACCTTCCCAATCCACTGTGGGGCTCCAGGTAACTCTTGCCTTCGAACACCTGGACCAGGGCCTGGATATAGGTCTCGAAACTATAAGCCAACGCAGCTTCTTTGATGCTTTTATACCGGCCGGTTTCCGGGTCCTTTTCCCGGAAATATTTAAAACTGCGCCGTTTTACATAATCTTTGTAATGACCGATGATAAGTTCGAAATTTAAACGCTGGTTTTTGCCGTCTTCTCCCAGGCAAAACAGGGTTCTTAAATCGATATTTTTGAGAAACCGCCCACTTTCACCGTTGGTATAGGGGTAAAAGGCGGCATAAACGGCCTTCATGTACATGGGCACCCAGAATTCCACGTATCCTTCTTCATCTTTTTTAATGAGTCCGTGGGCGTGGAGGAATTTTATTTTTTCATCGTTCACCTGGTATTTCTCTTTCTCCCCGGTGAATAAGAGTTTCTCCACGAACGCGCGGTGTTGTTTGGCTTTATTGATGATATTGGCGATATTTTTATCGATGGCTTCGGTTAGATACCAATCTTCCACCACCAGGTAATCGTTATAATCGATGAGTTCTTTGTTGGGATAACGTTCTACCAGTTTATAAGCAAAACCGTTGACCAGGCCGGGTTGGTTGGCGGTGATAGCGCATATTTTCTCCTTGACTTCCGGTAGGAACAACTGGCCGGTATCCACTTCGTGCATGTGCAGGAGTTCGAAGGTCTCTTCATCGGTGAAGTAGGGGACTTCCAGGTTATCGGCAATATTGAAGGGGCTGGCATTATCCTGCACCACGCCCACGATATTGGTTACGCCTACCAGGATAATGGATTTCAAACCGTGCCTGTCCCTGGAGTGATAAAGATTGCGGATGGTATGAAGAAATTGTCCGAATATATCTTCATTCAACCCATCGATTTCATCGATAATGAAAACGATTTGTTTATCTTTTATTTCCAGCGCCTGGTCGTAAAACCAGGGAAATGTCGGTGATGTATTGGTGGGGAAAGGGATATGGATATCCAGGACACGTTTAAATTCATGGACCAGGAATTCCAGGAGAATTTGTTCGGTAGCGCTTTTAAAATTTTCCAGGTTCATGTGGATGGGTTGATAGCCTATTTTTTCGAGTTCTTTGGCCAGGAGTAAGAAATAAGTGGATTTCCCGGTCTGGCGGGGGGCCCAGATGGTGAAGTAACGTTCGCCTTTCACCAGTTGGATCCCTTTCTCTACCAGGTCTAAACGATCCAATGTATAGTGCCTTGCCGGGATGTTCGGGCCCGAGGTATTAAAATAACGTGTGGCTTGTTTAATCATGGGAATAGTATATTATAAATGGGTTCATATTTCAAGCCTGCCACTGCTACTATGAAAATAGCCACCAAGGCACGAAGGCGCCAAGGGACACCAAGAGGTTATTATTAAAAAAACCTTGGCGCCCTGGTGCGCCGTCTCCTGGCAGCAAAGATTTTCATGGTCTCCGGGCGTGGGCGAAACCCTCATGAGGAACGGCTATCAATTACTTTTAGAGGGCCGAGAGCAAATTTTTTTCGATTAAAAAGAGTGTTTCCGCCGCGCGGCGCAAATACCCTATTAAGAACTTTAATGACCAATATACAACTGACCGGAGTGGATTCCCTGTCTACCAAATTCTTTCGATTCCGTATTTGTCGAATTTCTCATCAACGCTAATGATAGGGATTTTTTCTACCAGGGCCTGAGATATTATTAATCTATCGAATGGGTCTCTATGATGAAGCTCCAGGGTACTTAATTTGAAAAGATGTTCCAAATTAATATTAAGAATTCTATAGTTGAGGAGATCGATTTGGTTTGAGACAACGTCATCGAAAGAATTTTTGAATTCAAGATGACCGATATTCACCTTTATTGCCATTTCCCAGATACTTACGATACTAATGAATTTTTCGATGTCCGATTCGAGTACTCCAATAACTTTCGAACTTACTCTTGCATCGCCTACAGCGTACCATATAAAAGCATGAGTATCGATAATGTATTTCATTACATGTAATCTTTGAAGTCTTCTATCGGAGCATTGAAATCTTTTTTTTCGATAATTAACCCTTTTGCATTTCCGAAATGGGACATTCGTTTTTTTTCTTTATTGAACTTTCCATTTACTTTTGATCTTCTTTTGCGGTATTTTTTGGATAGAAAATCGATAAAGTCGGCAACTTCATACTGCAAACGGATAGGCAAAGAAAAATATTTTTCAGGTATTATTAAATTGTTATTCATGTTTATATTTTACAATGGAACCGGGAAAATTTCAACCGGAGGATAAACAAAATAATAAAGGGATTTTTTCGCCTGACCCCTTCTCGTTTCCCTTCCTTTTTTCTTACCTTGATTCATAATTTAAGTCTTGCTGTAAACCTCTCTATATATTATAATCACCCATGGAGAAAAAACGAATGACAAAGAAATCTGTTAAAATCGGTATTATTCAATCGGGACCGCAATTCCTGGACCTCCAGGCCAGCATGGAAAAAACCGCCCGCCTGGTGGAAGAAGCGGTCGCCAAAGGCGCCGAATTGGTGGTGTTCGGCGAATCCTGGCTCTCGGGCTACCCGGCCTGGCTGGACCTCTGCCCGGAATCGGCAGTTTGGGGTCATGAACCTACAAAAGAAGTTTTTGCCGCCACTTACCTGAACAGCGTCACCATCCCCGGCGACGAAACCAAAGTCCTCTGCGACCTGGCCCGAAACCATCACATCGTTATCTGCATGGGCGTCAATGAAATTGTTAAATCGGGTCCGGGTAATGGTACTATTTATAATTCGCTCCTGTTAATCGACGCGGACGGTAAAATCGCTAATCATCACCGTAAACTGATGCCCACTTATTCAGAGAAACTGCTATACGGCATGGGTGACGGCCGCGGTTTGAAAGCAGTGGATACCCACCTGGGCAGGATCGGCGGCCTGATCTGTTGGGAACACTGGATGCCCCTTGCCCGCCAGGCCATGCATAACAGCGGCGAACATATCCATATCGCGGTATGGCCCTGGGTGCATGATATTCATCAACTGGCCAGCCGTCATTACGCTTTCGAGGCCCGCTGCTTTGTCGTGGCCGTAGGTCAAATCCTGCGGGTGAAGGATTTACCGAAACAATTGAAACTACCAGAAGGTCTGGTGGATAAACCGGGCGAGTTGCTCCTCAAAGGCGGCAGTTGCATCATCGCCCCGGATGGGAGTTACTTGCTGGGACCCCAGGTTTTGAATGAAGGCGTTATTGTTTACGAAATCACGGACATGGAACGTATCTATAAAGAACGTATGACCCTGGATACCTCCGGTCATTACAACCGGGATGATGTCTTTAACTTTAGTTGTAATGTTGATTGAATTAAATGATCGATATAAAATTGCCTCCGGCGGCCAGGAACCCTTTTGAAAAAGGGTTCCTGGACCTCCCAAAACTTTTGACTATACCTAAACATATTGTTTATTTGTTTTTTACCTATTTGCTGGGAATCCTGCTGTTTACACTTTTCAGGGTTATCCTCCTGGCTACCGAATACAAACACCTGGACGATATCCCCAGCCCTGAAAGATTCACGATTCTCTTGAAAGCCTTTTTCATGGGTTTCAGGTTCGATACGGTTATCTCCGGGTATATTTTGTTCCTCCCCCTGCTGGTCCTGTCGATTACATCAAGCCTAAGAATCGATAATAAAATCCTCAACCGTATCATCTTTGTCTATCTTTATATTTCGTATCTCTTTGCCTTCCTGATCTGCGGCATTGATATTCCTTACTTTAACCACTTTTTTTCGCACCTCTCCTCGATGGTATTTACCTGGATAGACGACGCCGGTTTTCTCCTTAAAATGATATTCCAGGATATTAAACTCTGGTGGGGCTTCATTCCATTTATCATCTTTGCCGTCGCCTATTACTTAGCGGCAAAAAAGATCGCCAACAATACGTTGATCGAAAAGCCCCTGCCTACCTTGAACAACAAGACCGCATATCTTGCCGTCAATATCGGCCTCTCCCTGGCGGCCGTCGTCGTACTATTCATCGGCATACGGGGTAGGGTGGGGGAGAAATCCCCTATCAAGATCGGCACTGCATATTTTTGCGATTATGCCTTTGCCAACCAATTGGGATTAAACCCTGTTTATACGTTTTTTCACAGCTATATTAATTCCCTCCAGCCGGAAAACCAGGCGATTCATTTAATGGATAGTCAAAAAGCTATCGAAAATGTACGCAGATATTTGAACATTCCCGAAGATACACGGCAGCAATCGCCCATTGCCAGGAATATTACCCCAGACCAACCACCCCTTAACGCCAACGTGGTTTTAATCATCATGGAAGGCTTAAGCGCGGCCCATATGAAACGCTATGGGAACCCGGACAACCTGACCCCCTTCCTGGATAGGATTGCCGACCGGGGATATTGTTTCGATCACATCTACACCGCCGGCATTCATACCTTTAATGGGGTCTACGCCACCCTGTTTTCCTACCCGGCCATCCGGAAACAACACCCTTTAAAAACCGTTTCCATGAAAAAGAATTCCGGTATGGGGGCGGAATTGCGGAAACACGGTTATTCCACTATCTATTTTACCACCCACGATGACCAGTTCGACAATATCGGCGGATTTTTAAGGGCCAATGATTTTGAAAGAATCGTGTCCCTGGCCGATTACCCCGGGGATAAGAGACGGAGTACCCTGGGCGTGCCGGATGATTTTATGTTCGATTTTTCAATGCCCATCCTGGATCGACTAGCCAAAAAAGGAAAACCTTTCCTGGCGGTAATGATGACCGGCAGCAACCATCGACCGTTTATCGTACCCGAATATTTCAAGCCCTGGAGTAAAGAACAAGAGAAGCAAATCGTGGAGTATTCGGACTGGGCGTTACAGAAATTCATCCGCATGGCGTCGCAGCGGGGTTGGTTTAAGCGCACGCTGTTTGTTTTTATTTCCGATCATGGGCTGGCCATTAATGCCGTTTATGACATGCCCCTGAACTTGAATCATACGCCTTTCATCATCTTTTCCCCACGGTTAATTAAAGAGGGACGACATTTCACCTCCCTGGGCGGGCAAATCGATGTTTTTCCTACCATTATGGGACTACTGAATTTTCCTTATGTGAATAACACCCTGGGGATCGACCTGCTGAAGGAGAAAGAGAAACGTCCCTATATTTATTTTAGTGCGGACGATAAGTATGGAGTCGTGGATAATGAATTTTATTTAATTGTAAGAGAAGAAGGGAATCCGGGTTTATATAAATACAAAACCGGGGATCAGCGGGATTATCTTTCGCAATATAAGGAAAGGGCCGCTGATATGAAAACGTATGCGGAATCGATGTTTCAAACAACCCAGTGGTTGATTGATAATCAAAAGCTTTAGGAGGTCCAGGAACCCTTTCTCGAAAGGGTTCCTGGTCGTCGAAGACAGTTATTTTAAAACGTTGCCGCACTCGCCGCAGAACCGTGAAGTCGCTGAATTCTTAGCGCCGCAGCGGGGACACTGGGCCATGCTCATCGACGCGCCGCAATTATTGCAGAATTTACCTTCCCCGGCCGGTTTCCCACACTGGGGACAAATCGTTTGTTTACTCTCGATCTCACCGGTAAACACCGTCGTGGAGGCTGCTTTTTCCCTGATATCCGTCACCATCTTTTCCGCTTTGGCCGCGGCCACTTCTACGGCCATACGCGGGGCGTCATTCACACAAAGACCCTCCTGTTCATTCCAGTCGTTTTCACAAACCCAGTGCTTGCAGCGGGGGCAGCGAATAAAGTGCCCTTTGGCTTCATTCTGCGCCTGTTCGAACATCGCGTCATGCTCTTTTTGCCATTCCGGCGACATGCCGTGGAACCGTTCGGATAACATATCGGAACCACGCTGCGCCTGATACCCCAAATGATCTTTACCGATCAGGGAAGCGCCAAAGGAAATCGCCTTGCCAAGACCCCCGAAAAATTTCCCCTTCTTGTATGTCGCCGATTCATCGAATTTGGTCTTATACCCTTCATGGCAAATATCGCAAAAAAAGGTAAATTGAAATCCTGCTTCTGTACTATTATCCTGGTAATTATCTGTAAAAGCCTGCATTGTCATAGTTGTTCCTCCTATTGTTTTGTTCGTTTATGTTTATACCTGTTTATATGATTCATTTCTTTTTCCCTTGATTGGGATCGACATATGTTAAAACCGCGCCGCAGTGTTGGCAATTGGGACCGAAGAAGGTTGTTTTTTTACATTGAGGACAGGTGGTTTCCAATAATAAACCGCAGTGGCTGCAATTTCTCCAACCTTCCTCGATGGGACTCTTGCATTTTGGACAGCGTAAAGAACCCGTGGGCGTTCCTTTCCCACAAAAGGGGCATACATTCGCGTCGGACGCGACTAATTTACCACAGTATCGACAGGGATGCTTATATCCGGGCATTTTATTCTCCTTATTCTCCTTTTTGCCACTTTTCAAGATCATTACGCGATTGGGTATTGAAAGCCAGTAACGCCAGGGTATCTTTTCGCCACTGTTCCTGGGATTGATGAAAGACCCGGCCGATAAACAGATCTCTTAACTTGCGCAGCTCGGGCAACCGTTTGAGGGCGTACCGGTATTTCACATAGCGCGGTTCGTCCAATCGCTTTTCCGGTAAATAAATGGGCTCGCGGCGGAAATTAACCTCTTGCATGCAGCGGTTAAAGGAAATGATGAATTCGTCATACTTCCTATCAAGTTCCGTCTTTTCTTTGAGCGCCGCGTAGGTTTCCCTGCTAATGATGCGGAAAAAATAAGTAGCTTTGCCTTCCTGTTTTAAAAGGTCTTCGGCGGTCCCGTTTTCGTCGCCTTCCGCCATTTCCGCTGCCTCTTCGACTGGTTCTTCCACTTCGGCCTCTTCTCCCGGTTCCCCTTCTTCGGGCAAACGAATTAAACCCGCTTCCAGGACTACGGCGTTCCCCGGTTCCCCGGGTTTAGTCCCGTAGATGGGGATTAAAAACCAGAAGTAATCGCTTTCATCCCCTCCCAGTAATCCTCGCTTAAAACCCACGCCTATTTTATCTTGCTTGCCCAGGGGTTTCAGGAAATCGTATTCGTCGCCCAGGGGGGAGAGGGCGATCTTTTTTTCAATACCGGTCCATACCGGGGCTGAAATCGCTTCGATATCTTTTCGTGCGGCGATTCTTCCTTCTTTTAAAAAATGGGAAACGTTATAGATCGTGGGCGCATCAGTATCAGGCAGTAATCCCTGGAGAAAGGTCTGGGTTTTTGAGGAAAGTTTGCTGAGGGTATCGGACAGGACTTTTTTAAACGGGTCCAGTTGCGTTCCCATTTGCGAAAGAACCACCTTTTCACCGGAGTCCATATTGACCGCCAGGGTGTAATTTTCCGATTGGAGGTCGCGGATGTTTCCCAGCGCCAGCCGGATTATGTCGCCTTTTTCAGGGAGCACTGTCAGTGTAGTTTCGAATATCCGCAGTTCGCATTTACCCTGGCGAACCTTTTCGCCTTTTTCATTGAACCGGGCATATTCGGCGGTTACGTCTTTTTTGCGGATGTTTTCTTTGACCAGCATATCCTGCATGATGATTTCGTGGTGGCATTTGCTCAGGGTTTTGGTAAAATCTTCGAATTTATAACCCAGGTTAAAGAGGTTCAGTTGTTGGTTAAAGGTAAAGGGAAGGAAAAGGTGGTACTCCTGGTCTTCGATTTGAACCAGTTCCCTGAGGGGAAAGACCCGGGCGTCGCCGGAATCGGACAGGATCGTGAGGTGTTCTTTATCGATTTGTGCGCGGGCGCTGCCTTTTGCCTGGACCTGTTGATTGTCGCTCATTAAAGAGAAAGACAGGGGACATTCGAAAATTATTTTTTTTTCATTCATGGAAGTAATTTATAATCCAGGTCACAGATAAAGTCAATAGGGTATTGAAATACTTCTCTATTTGTGATAAAAACAAATATCTCAATTTTAATTAATATGGAGGTAATGACATGGAGTTAGAAGTCGTAAAAATCGAGAACCCTGGGGAATTGAATTTTATTTTAGGGCATTCCCATTTTATCAAGACCGTGGAGGATGTCCATGAAGCGTTGGTGAACACTGTACCGGGCATTAAGTTCGGGGTGGCCTTTTGCGAGGCTTCGGGGAAACGCCTGGTTCGCTGGAGTGGGACAGACGATGAACTCACCAAGCTGGCCACGAAAAACGCCCATAAGCTTGCGGCCGGCCACTCGTTTATCATTTTCCTGGGCAATGCGTTCCCCATCAATGTGCTGCGTATCCTCAAGCAGGTGCCTGAAATCTGCAACATTTATTGCGCCACGGCCAACCCGGTGGAGGTCATCGTGGCCAACACAGAGTTGGGTAGGGGAGTCCTGGGCGTTATCGACGGCATGACCAGCCTGGGCATCGAGACGGATGAAGACATTACCTGGCGTAAGGATTTCCTGCGTAAAATCGGGTATAAACTTTAGAGGGCTGCGGGCTGTAACCCTTTTACAGATGAAAAAAATCCACCCCTTTGATCCGGCCTATTTGCAGAGCAACGTATATCTAATTCCCATTTTAGTATTCCAGCAGTCCCTGGGAGGTTTGGCATATCCAATAGCCAAATACGGCCTTTCCATGATCGATCCTTTTACCGTGGCTTTTTACCGGTTTGTCATTTCTGCCATTGTGCTGCTGGGAATCACCCGGCTTAGGTCCCCCAGGCCGCCTATCGAGAAGAAAGATTATTGGAGAATCATCGGGTTGGGATGTTTGATAATCCCGTTTAATCAGCTCATGTATCTTTACGGGCAGAGTATGACCGGGGCCGGGCATGGGGCGATGCTATTTGCCACGACGCCTATCTGGCTTTTCCTGGCGGCCCTGGTATTCTTTAAAGAGAAATTTGTCTGGAGGCGAGCCGTGGGGGTGACGCTGGGGTTGATGGGCGTGGCGATTATCATGGCATACGGCGCCATCGAATTAGGTACAAAATATTTGCTGGGCGATTTGATAATTCTCATTGCTGTATTTGCCTGGGTAGCTTATACCATTTTCGGCCGGCCCCTGGTGATTAAATACGGCGCATTTCGGGTCACGGCATATGCCCTTTCTTCCGGCGCCCTCCTATATTTTCCTTTCGGGTTGTATCATGTCTTGAAGTTCGATTATTCCAAACCAACGGCAGGAGCATGGTTGGCGGTGCTCTACCTGGCGTTGGGATTATCCGTGGCGGCATATGTGCTCTGGTATTGGCTGATTAAACACATCGAAGCCACCCGGATCGCTGTCTTTCAGAACGTTCAGCCCATAATCGCTTCGGTGGCGGCGTTTCTATTTCTTGCCGAGCCATTGGGCTGGCCGTTTTTAATCGGGGGCGCCGTGGTCCTGGCCGGCGTATTCGTTACGATTAAGTGAATGTGTGAGCCGTGCGCTATCATTCTGAAACTCAGAATATGTGGCCACCAAGACACCAAGGCACCAAGGTTTTTAATAATAAACCTCTTGGTGCTCCTTTGTGCCTTCGTGACTTTGTGGCTATTTTCATGACAGGAGGTTTTTATGTCTAATCCACGGCAGCAAAAAATTAATAAACGTGCGATCGTGTCGTTGACAATGCTTTTTTCTTTTATCTGGTTGCCGCCGTCAGGCATCATTCTCCATCTTACGGACAGCGCTGAAATGTCCCAACTACGTCATGCAGCAATGGCTGTGCATAACTTCGCCAGTATTATTTTTCTTATTGGTGCTATCATTCACATCGTTTACAACCTTAAGCCGATAAAGCAATATATTGTCAACAAGGTGCATATGTTTCCTTCGTTGAAGCGAGAGGCCATTATTGCATTTATAATAACGACAGTATTGATTTTATTGTTTGCATCGCACGCTTTTCATGTTCATTAAATTGTGTTTGTAGAAAGGAGCCTTGAGGGGAGAGGGGCGAGGTATAAATTTGTCTATCCGCAAATCATTAAAAATCGGATGCTTTAATTGCCCTCATGGGAAACTGTGGAGCATTTTGTCCAAAACATTAGACTATCCCATCCCCGATAGTCTAATTTCTTAGACTCCGTTTTACTTTAAAACCGCAGCCTTTCTATTTAGAAAGGAATTTGCATTATTGGCAATGAATTTGCTTTTACTTTACGAGAGGTAAATTATAAAGATTAAAATGACAGATTTTTTATATTATGAAAATCGGAGGGTTGGATAAAATGAAGACTAAGAAAATTAAATTATTTTTGATTATCTGGTGTATTTCAATCTCAATTAGTATTTTTTCCTTTTTCATTTTTTCGGATTTTGGTGGAAAGTTAAATTATAATGAGGACAATGAGTGGATATCTTTATCGTCATCGGCACCGGGTAATCCTCATGTAAGCGCTTCCACATTTGTAGATGAGGTAAAAAATACAATTAGAGGGGATGGTGAAATTGATGTTGAATTTGAAATCCCGGGATATTATTTAAAAAATGTCAATGGAAGAGGATACGTTGTGGATATACCCGGGTGTGTTAATACAGGAGAAAAAGGCGCACCGGCAGTTCCTGCATATCTCATCAAATTGGCGCTGCCCCCAAATGCGAAAATCAAGGAAATTATCCCGGAAGATGATACCAGCCAGGCTTTATCCATACAACAATTAGCAATTGTTGAGCCTTATGCCATGACACCTTCTGGCGCAAAACCGATGGCATATGAAAAAAAGGAATTAATCGATTCTTACCCGGGAAAACGGTTTAAGTTTCACACGTCAAGGCTTATGGATGGCAATACCGAAGGCACGTTAGTGATCTATCCAGTACAATATGAACCGGGAAATGGATTCACGATCCACTATTTTTTAAAGTTAAAAATAAAATTCAGTTTCCGTTCGTATACTGAAGAAGAGAAAGAGGCAATGATTCCCCCGGCATGGAAAGAAGCAAGGGAGATGTTCTCATGGATAGGCGAAGTCAACCGGGGAGAACGGTACTTGAAAAGCAATTCCAAACTAAGGGCAACCTCCCATGGTACTGCCTATGAAAAGGGCTATTCTATCGAAACGGGGTCACCCTATTTAAGTAGTTTGATCGCTCTTACGACGTGGCATAAAGAAACCGGCAGCTTCGTCAAACCGAATATTTACGGGCTGCATATTGAGAGTAAAGGCCAGGACAGCACTTCTCGAGAGCAGGAATTTGAAAGTACATTTGGGACTGCGGAAAAAATCGATGGCAAACTCAAGATATTCGAATTAGTTAAGAGTGAATGGAGTGAATCCGAAGGGGTGGTGGTTTATCGAGTCGGGGACAGTGATTGTGAAGTGGCGGCAACGCCACTGGCTTCATACATGAATTGGCCATTAATTCCTTATGAAGAATCGGATGACGCCGTTAAGGTGAAAGAAATCGCGAATTCCCTGGGAGCAAAGTTTGTAATAATCGCGGGAAATGTGGGAGAGTATGAAAAAAATCAGTTCTATCAAAAGGGATACAAAGTCATATTATTAGAAGAGGAGAAACAGGTGAATTTGTTAAACACCTATTTTTACCTGGAAGATTGGAAAAAAGGTATTAGAAGCAATTTACCAGATCCTATAGAAAATTTTTATAAGAAGGAAATCGCCAATAAAGATTTCAATCATTTAATGCAACCGAATTCGTTATCCGGGTCCCAAAATATTAGTGCTCCTTTTTATACTCCCGGAGGTTACCTGGTTCTTTTTTCAGAAAAAGACGGTGAGATGAATTATAGGCAAGCTGCGCAAATCCTTGGATCATACCGGGGGGCTGCTATCGTTCCCTGTTCCAGTTTTGGTTCGCCCGACCTGGTGAGGAATGAGATTGATTATTGGGTGTATCAATATGTTGCTTTAATGGGGGATGGAGACCCGAATGAAATCCCCGCCTGGGATATATATGATCCCATAGATGACCTAAAAGATTCCTCTGAGTATGGCGGACAGAATGGAAACGGGATCATTCTATCTGATTTTTATTATGAGTTGGATTTAGGGACATATAATTCGTGGCATGGTACAAATATGTATGATAGAACTATTAATATATTTAGTACATGGGGAATTTGTTATTATGTTGGGAGGGTTGTTGGCATTGATGAACAAAGCGTTATTAACTACGTTGAATTGATAAAGAAGTATGAATTTGGATTAACCAATGTGAACAAAGATCAGGCTGTTACCGCTTGTCAGCTTGTGGATTGGAAATCTCAAATAGATAAGATTGGAAATTATTTACAAACCAACGGTGATATTTCGACTGTTTTTAAACCATACTCCGATACTTTTACACCCGATGCTTTTTACGATATTCTGGAGAATGACAAAGTCACGGTGGCGTATGTGAAAGCTCATGGCACGCCAGCTTATTTAGAAACTGTAAATGAGTATATAAGGGCCATCGACCTATATGATAAAGATTTTAGTGATAGCCCTTTTCTTTTCCTCTCAGTGGGCTGTAATAATGGAGAATTTATGGGAGGTGGGGATGATATGTTTCCTGATGAAACTGGCAGTCTATGCGTGCACTTTTTGTCAAGGGGAGCGATTGCATCTATAGGTTCTTCAATGATTTCCTATAACGGGTCGACTATGTATTTTGCTGAACACTTTTTCAAAAGCAATATAACTTCCGAAGACCTACCTGTTGGCTATGCATTAGCTTGTACAAAGAAAGATTATTGGGATGGAGCTTTTAGACTTGATTATGACAAAAAAACCGTATGGGAATTCATTCTTATTGGAGATCCTGCGGTGAATATACAAATGGGGAATGAAACCAATCCCACCACAAATCACAGCCCTGTTTTAACAAATCCCATCGTTGACCCTTCAAGCGGCAATACTCTAACTAAATTCCATTTTGAAGTTTTCTATCAAGATGAAGACGGCGATTTCCCGACCTTAATCCAGTGTCATATCAAT
The DNA here is from genome assembly GCA_030837085.1 of Acidobacteriota bacterium. Classification (GTDB taxonomy): domain Bacteria; phylum Acidobacteriota; class Aminicenantia; order UBA2199; family UBA2199; genus JAKAGC01. Next base: position 12,958 of record JAUPLE010000533.1, read on the forward strand.
GGCCCCAATAACTACTCCAGTGATTTGGCCGGCTCTCGAAAATTCGGCATTCCAGGTGAAGAATGGTGGAAGGGAACTTATCTTACAGATGGCGTTTACCTACCTTACGGAGGGACTTACAATTTTCAATGGAAGGCCGAGGATGAATACGGCGGGAAAGGGAATTCATCCGTAGTGCAATTTTCCGTTTCTGCGTCGTCCAGCCCCACTGAAACGGAACCGAATAATGATCCCAACAGCGCCAATCTTCTAACTTCAGGCACAACCTTAAAAGGAATAAATGACCCGGTTTCCGACATCGATTGGTATAAAATATATTGCCCCAGCGGCGGACATATTCGGTTCAGATTTCGCTCTCCAAGTGATACGGGGCATGAGGCAGCCTTGCTAGACATTAATTTGAATGAACTTAAAGCTGTCGGGACCTCACCGGGTGAAGAAATGACAATAGATCATGACACGCTTACGGAAGGAACCTTCTATTTAAGAGTTCGCAGCGACCCGCTTCCCGGTGGGTACTACACTATCGTTTATACATTCACACCCTCCACCCCGGTGTTGATCCGCGTGTTTACCGACCCCACGGATAAACAGATAATTATCGATGGATTTACCCATACATCACCCAAATCCTTTAACTGGAACCCGGGTTCCATGCATACATTGGACGTAGAATCGCCTCAGGGGATGGCGGCAGGTATGCGTTATGCTTTCGATCGCTGGAGTGACGGAGAAGCGAAATACCATCAGATTTATGTTCCTCGCTCAAATACCGACTATACGGCAACTTTCAAAACCCAATATTTATTAAAAACATCCGCTAACCCCTCATCAGGAGGGAGCGTTACCCCAAGTGGAGAATCGTGGAAAGACGCTACAACACCAGTAACCATCCAGGCCAATGCTAACCCCGGTTATATCTTTTCCGGATGGGAAGGCAGTTTTCAAGGAACAGAGAACCCTCTCTTCTTTTATATGGGTAGCCCTAAAAATATTACGGCTAATTTTGTTCCCGAATTTGTCTCCGTCACTATAACCTCTTCTCCGGCAGGCAGGCAGGTAAGTGTGGGTGGTGTTGCTTATACCACACCTCAAACGTTTCAATGGAATCCGGGTTCGCAGCATGACCTGGATGTTTTGTCACCCCAGGACGGAGGCCCCGGGATTCGTTACGTTTTCAATCGTTGGAGCGATGAAGGGAGCCAGGCTCATTCCATAACCGTTCCCACCACCAACATCACTTACATTGCTTATTTCGACACCCAATATTTATTGACCACCTCCGTAAATTTGCCGGAAGGTGGAAGTGTCACCCCCAGCGGCAGCAACTGGTATAACAGCGGAAATACGGTAGATGTCCAGGTCTTTGTGAATACCGGTTATGATTTTACCGGTTGGAGCGGTGACGGACAGGGAACAGACAATCCCCTGGTTGTGACCATGGACCGCCCCAAAGAAATCATTGCTAATTTCAAACCGGAATGCATCCCCCCGGCGGTACCATCAAATCCATCTCCACCGGATGGAAGTACCATTTGTTTCACACCGAATCTCACCCTAACATGGACTGCAAACGGCGCAACCTTCTACGATGTCTATTTCGGGACATCTCCTACCCCTCCCCTGGTGGCGACAACATTCACTCCTTCGATGAATGTTATGACCTTTTCTGCGGGCACATATTATTGGAGAATCACAGCGAAGAATTGCGGAGAAACACCCGGACCAACCTGGCGATTTACGGTTATTACTCCACCAGGGGTATTTTCATATCTCTCCCCTGCAAACGGGGCACAGGGTATTGCCGTGGATACGGATCTGGACTGGGGCGACAGCAGCGGGGTATTATCTTACGATGTTTATTTCGGTACTTCCTCGCCGCCCGCCTACATCGATAATACCTTTGAAAGTTTTTATGATCTACCCCAATTGGAATGCCAAACCCAATATTATTGGAAAATAGTGGCCAAAAATGCCTGCGGTAATACAGCCGGAGAGGAATATCATTTTACCACGGAAGCCTGCATGGGGCCCCATATTTTTTCGATTGTGCCATCCACCGGGCAAATAGGAACAGAGGTAACCATTTACGGAACTAACTTTGGGTCAACCAGGGGAGTGGTTGTTTTTAATGATGATGTAAATGCTCCAATCCCTACCGCCTGGTCCGATTCCCAAATAACTACGAAAATCCCAAATGGAGCAAACACCGGTCCTGTTTTTGTAAGAACCACGGAAAGAAGAGACAGCAATGAGGTCGATTTCACCGTATTACGACCGGTTGAAAAGGGTTTGTTAGCGGAAGATTTTGAAAGTTATGCGGTTGGTACGTTTCCTTTTAGCGGCGGCTGGCAATTAATTAATTCCGGCTGGGGAACTCAATACCAGGAAATAGATAATTCGAATTTTATTTCTGCTCCACAATCCCTTAAAATGGAAGGCAGTACCAATTGGGCGGCTTCTATTGTTAATGAATTCTTACTCCCCGATGGAACCCCTAATACGATCTACTATGAATTCTGGGTAAAAGTAACTCGGTTAGAAAACCCGGTAATGTGGTCCCCGGATTTTAGGTTCTGGGCAGGAAAGTACGGCGGAAACAGCCATAGTTTTGGATCGATTGATTTTCAACCGAATCAACTTCTTTCCGGAAAGGAATTTTTAATTTTTAATGGTGTGCAGGGACCGGAAGTAAATTTGGGGCAGTGGTATAAAGTAAAAATCAAGTATGATCTTCAAAGTGATATAGGTGATGTATGGTTAAGCGATACCCTGGTTTTTTCTCAAGTACCATTGGGAACCACTACAAGTCATTATTTTGAACCGGCGATCAGTTTTGAAGGTGGGAACGATTGTCATACCAGGGTATGGGTTGATGATGTAAACGTTTACGGTGAAAACCTGGAAGGTTCCACTTTAACTGTCACGTCGCCCAACGGCGGAGAGCGCTGGGAATCAGGCAGCACCCAGGATATCACCTGGAACCATACAGGTAATATTGAAAATGTGAAAATTGAATTTTCTGAGGACGGAGGGTTATCATGGGTGGGAATAGTAGATTCTACACCCAATGACGGCCTTTATCCTATGACCGCGCCGGAGACCCTGTCCACAAAATGTCTAATTCGAATTCGTGACCTGGACGACACACTTTCGGATATGAGTAATAGTGCGTTTTCTATTGCAGAATCATCTTCCGTAACCGTTACTTCACCTAATGGCGGTGAAAATTTGGAAGTAGGATCTACCTATAATATCACCTGGAACACCACCGGGATGATTGCCAGTGTAAAAATCGAGTTTTCCAGTGATAACGGCACTTTCTGGAAAGATATTGTCAATTCTACTGCAAATAATGGTAGTTACAACTGGAATGTACCGGATAGCTCTTCAGGTAACTGCCTGATACGCATCATTGACAACGACGGAGAGGGAAATGCCTCGGATGTTAGCGATGCGGTGTTTTCAATTGTTTCATCTTCGAATCCCACTATCACCGTCACTTCTCCAAATGGAGGAGAGAATTGGGACGTTGGCTCAATGCATAATATCACTTGGCGCAGCACCGGGACAGTGGGTAAAGTAAAAATCGAATATTCAACGGATAAGGGGTCTGGCTGGCGAAAAATAGTTACTTCCACCCCCAATGACGGGAACTTTTCATGGACTGTTCCGGCCAGACCATCGCCTAGTTGCATGGTACGCGTTAGTGAAACGGATGGCCAACCTGTTGATGCCAGTGATTTGGTTTTTGTTATCACCGGGAAACCTCGGCCTATCATTACTGTTATTTCTCCCAATGGTGGGGAAACCTTGAATGCTGGCAACACTCATAAAATAACCTGGGCTGGTACAAGAAGTGTGGGGAATGTAGAAATCGAATATTCTACCGACAGGGGAAGTTCATGGAAAACAGTTTCGACTTCCACGGCAAATGATGGTGGTTATGATTGGAAGGTCCCCAATGATCCGTCGGATACTTGCTTGTTACGAATCAGTGAAATAGGTATGGATGAGGAGGTTTCGGATGTGACCGATTCCGTGTTTTCTATTGTACTACCCACAAACCCAACCCTTACTCTCATCTCTCCCAATGGTGGAGAAGCATTAAGAGTTGGTTCTTCCTGTCGAATAGCCTGGAGCAGCATCGGAACGATTGGCAATGTAAGGCTCGAATACTGCACGCAGGGCGATGCCTCCTGGATGGAAATAGCTGCTGCCATCCCCAATAACGGTGTTTATGATTGGACTGTACCGGACAATCCCTCTATGAATTGCCTGATCCGCATCAGCGAGGCGGATGGAGAACCATCGGATATTAGCGATACTATGTTTTCCATAGTATCGGCCCCTTTTATTACCATTACATCGCCAAACGGTGGTGAAACTTGGGGTGTTTTTTCTTCTCAGAATATCACCTGGGCTATTACAGGAACTATTGTTAAAGTGAGAATTGAATATTCGATTGATGGTGGGACTTCCTGGGAAACGATTATAACTTGCGCTGCTAGTAGTGGAAGTTTTACGTGGACAGTACCGGATACACTTTCGAGCCATTGCTTAGTTCGTATTAGTGATTATAAAACGGATGGAGGAATTTCGGATATCAGTAATGCGGAATTTTCAATTGTATTATCATCAACGCCATCCCTTCACGTGGCCTCTCCCAATGGTGGAGAAAGGTTAATGGTAGGATCGATTCATGAGATAACCTGGGCTCACACGGGAACGATTGAAAATGTTAAAATTGAATACTCCATTGATGGAGGCATGGTTTGGGCCGATATCATTGCTTCCATGTCCAATGACGGCAGTTTTGATTGGCAAGTTCCGGATATGCCTTCTGATAATTGCCTGGTTCGGATTAGTGAAACGGATGGAGAACCATCGGATGTTAGTGACGCGGCGTTTTCCATAGCTTTTCCGTCAACAGATTCGATTAAAGTCACGTCTCCTAATGGAGGTGAATCGCTGGCTGCAGGTTCTACTCATAAAATAACCTGGAGCAGTACTGGAGGAATTCAAAAAGTAATCATTGAATATTCGTTCAATGGTGGCACTTCGTGGAATAATATTGTGATGTCTTCGGCTAATGATGGCAGTTACGAATGGATTGTCCCGGATACTCCTTCGGAGAAGTGCCTGGTACGAATCAGGGGAAATGATTCGGATGATACTCCATCAGATTTTAGTGATGAAGTGTTTGCAATAACCGCGGAACCGGTTACCTCGATCACGGTCACGGCTCCCAATAGCGGCGAAAGATTGATAGTCGGCACGATCTACGATATTACCTGGCAAAGTACAGGGACAATCGATTATGTAGATATCGAATATTCGATAGATAACGGAAACTCCTGGAAAAAAATTGCCTTATCCAATTTAAATGAAGGCATTTTTGCCTGGACGGTTCCCGATACCCCATCAAATGAATGCCTGGTTCGAGTGAACGGAAGTGATTCGGATGCAGGCCCATGGGATATCAGCGATGGACTATTTTCAATAAAAAAATGATGAATGCCGAATCCGGAAAAGGTTCTCCCGGAAGCTTGGAAAGGAATGAGCCCGGCTGAAGCCGGTTATAATGCAATCCGGAAGATATTCCTGGGGATAAAAGCGGATGATTTTATTAGGATAGTTTACTTGTAAAGTAGGATGAGCATAAATTGGCCTGCCCCAAACCTTTTTAGAAAGAATAACCGATGCTGAGTCCCACCCAGGGTAATACCATACTGGGAAAAACCATCGGGGTGAGACCTAAGCGTAATAATATTCCTTTCGGCCTTGGTTGGTAACGCACCCCAATCGTTCCTGTAGGAACAAAGACGCTGGGTGTTGTACCATCCGTCGCCACATCCCTAAAACCACCTGTAAACATTGTCACTCCCAATCCTGTTTCTACACACCATTTTCCGTTCCCCCACACGGATGTTCCCATTATAGTCCCGACAAATGTTGATTGATTTCCTGCCGGAACGAATAGGCCGCCCAGGCGAATTCCGAATCGATTGGTCAGGAACTTTTCATAATTCAGGGTAAGCGCTAGACCGTTGCCGCCAAGTTCCACAAAAGCGGATTTAGTTCCTTTCCTGGTGTATGACCACATGGAATCCTCCTGGGCTGTGAGGAAAGTAGACATGATTAATACCACCAGTGCTAATGTTAGAGTTTTCTTCATTTTTTTTCTCCTATTTCGGTATCTTGTATTGTCAAAATTTAACATACTAAATTGTTATAAACTCTTTTATATTCAATATTTTCTTGTCAGGGTCTTGCCTCCCCCCTTTTTTTGTTATATAGTTAATCCTTAACAAGGAAGGAA
>JAUPLE010000534.1 GCA_030837085.1 Acidobacteriota bacterium
AAAATTGCCCACGCCCAGCAGGTCCAGGGGGACAACCAGGGCAAAGGATACCGGGATCAACGCCAGGAACACGGCCAGGGTGACGCCGATCAGCAAGAAAACCTGTTTCAATTTTTGTGTCCCTTTTCCCGGGAAAAGCAAAATGGCCAGCAAGGGGGAGAGGATTGCCGGGTATAGGCTGTAATTGGCGGTCAGGGTTACGGCTAACAGCATACCGGGGATAAGGGCTTTATGAAGCAAGGTATCTTTTTCCAAAGAAGAAAATATACGCCAATAAAGCAATGCCAGGGAGGCGGCGGCCAGGGGGTTTATGTCCAGGTATTGAGGGGAAAAATTCAAATAATCACCGGCGATAATAAGAATCAATGGAACAAGGAATATTAAATATAAATTTGCCTCCGGCAGGGCACGCGGCGCGTGCACCCTCTTAAAAAACGATTTGAAAAATGGGTGCAGCAGCATGCTGCTTCTGACAACTCCCGAAACTTTTGATAGTGAAAAACCCGTCAGGCCCAGGAAAAACATGGCCAATAATGACAGCATCGTGAGCAGGAGGCGTTCCTTTCCCAGATAAGGCAGCGACAAAACCACCAGGTGTATTTTTAATATAACAAAAGCCAGGATGGGGATCGCCAACCACCGGACAGGCGCCGGCGTCTCTTTGAAGCGTTTCCATAATTCTTTTAAATTCATTTTTCTGTGTTTTCTGTGTGGTCTGTGGGCTTCATCTTTTCTTTTAATATTAAAATAGTAGGATTCCCCTGTGGGGCTTGTTTATTAATATCGTTAGCGCCGGCCGGTTTGCCCAGGATTTTGACCGGGGTATATTTATTCAATAAGAAATCCCGGTCCGGTTCGTATTTACCTTGCTGGTCTACCTGGCCTTGCCCCGCGGTTTTGTATAGGATCAGCGCCACGTACTCGTTGGGTTTAAGAAGGTCCGGCGCGTCGGTCACTTCCGAAAAGGGAATAATCCGGTCATGGATATTGTTGGGCAAAGAGAAACCGTGATAATCATAAAAATATAATACGGCATCGTTGGCTTTGACAAAATCAATGAGTTCGTCGCGACTTTCTTGTTGCCAGTGGGTGGAAAATTTCCCGGAGGGCAGTTTTGAAATAGCGTCGATGGTCTTGCCCAGGGGGAATACCCAGAGGGTGATAACCAGGCAGACCAGGGTCAGGGCGGTCTTAATGCTTCGGGGGGCCTTTCGGAACAGGTAGATTAGCGGGAAAAGCATGAGTATATTAAAGGGCAGCAGCAGGAAGACAAAATGCCGGGAATAGAGCATATGTTTCATATTGGCAATGGTATAGAGAGAGTGCAGGAAGAAGATCATAAACCCGGCAAAGGCCGCCGGGTTTCGTTTGACCATAAAGATACAGGTCAGGACGACCAGCAGGATCATCAGCGCCACCGGGAAAGCATGGGACAGGTAGAGGTCTTTTAAAAAGGGGACGATCCCGTAGTCCCGGTCAGCCCAGGATTCGGGTTTCACGCCGGACAATTGACGCATGGCGCTTAACCAGGCTTTATACCCTTTGAAATTAATCACCATCGCTGGGTTGACCAGGACATAGGGGAGGATAAAAGCAGCGGCCAATGAGGCCCATCGTTTAAGTGTGTTTGCCTTTAAGAAGTTAAAGGTAAGATGTTTATCTTGCAGCAATCGCCACAGCAGCGACAGGGGCAGGAGGACAATGAAGAATGCGTTGATTTTTACCGCCGTTGTCAAAGAGGCTGCCGCGGCGCAAATGATAACCCATTTAAAATAGCGGGAGAGATCATCGGTAATAACCGCTTTTGCAAAAGCAATGGTGGTCAGGCCGGCCAAAAGGCCCAGGTGCGTCTCCGGCAGCATTTGCATGGCGTAAGTGGAAAAAATCGCGGCCGTCGTAATGGAGGGGATCAACCAGAACGGCGCAGGCAGTAAAAGATAGCAGAATAGCGCTACATATAAAAAAGCAGCAATAAGAAAAACAATATAAGCAATGACCCGGGTCATGTAAATCGGTTTAACCGGGTATATCTTGCGGGTCATGGGCCAATCCGGGTTCTTGAATTCTTTGTCCATCATCTTATAATTAGGAACAATGCCGGTGGCTTTGCCGTGGAGATAAAAAACGAAAGCATAAGGATAGACCGACGTGCCGCCGTAATTGTAAAAAGCCGGGTCGCCGCCGCGGTGGATGGCGTTTATGCCGGCGTTAATGGAGAAAGGTTCGTCCCAGGTCCCGGTGTAGTAAGGTTGTTCCAGCGGCACGGTAAATATCTTATCCAATTGCGCCAGGAAAACCGCCGCAATCACCAAGATCATTAACACCCGCAGAACCGTTTCCGCTTTCTTAAACAAACCCGGTCGCTGAAAATCCTGTTTAATCCCTTCGTGCCAACGCCATATTATTTTTTTTATTTTAGTTTTGGTCATTGAAATTTTGGTCATTTGAATTTGTTTCGGATTTCGAATTTCGGATTTCGAATTTTCATCACTTCTATTACTCTCCTCTGGCTTGCAGCATGGTGGGAATGGTGCGCAGTATAATCAGCAGGTCCATAAAAATATTGCGATTCTTAATATAAAAAAGGTCGTATTCCAGTTTCACCTTATGGTCTTCGGTATTATTGCCCGCATAGACGCCGTTGACCTGGG
>JAUPLE010000535.1 GCA_030837085.1 Acidobacteriota bacterium
AGCACAATTTCTTTTGTGTTTTCCGTGTGTTCCGTGGGCTTCTAATTTCATTTCAGTCAAGTATGGATTTTTCCATTCCAATCGGTTAAAATACACCCTTGCAAGGAAAACATGAAAAAAGAAAACAGTTCAGATAAGAAAAAAAGTAATAGTCCGAAAGCTGAACACACTTCCCAGGATAAAAAATTTCTTGATGAGTTCCTGGCTGTAGTTGAAAAGAACCTTGCGGACCCAGAGCTAGATATCGAAGCTATTTGCAAGAAATTAGTAGTAAGCCGTTCTACTCTTTCCAGGAAGATATCAGAGCTTACAGGAGAGGGAATCATTGAATTTGTTCAATCTTACCGGTTAGAAAAGGCAGCCCAATTATTGAGAGATAATTATGGAAATGTCACGGAAGTAGCTGAAGCTGTAGGTTTCTCGGATCAATTCTATTTTTCCAAATGTTTCAAGAAAAAATTCCACCAGTCTCCCAAAGAATACCAGCTTGATCACTTGAATAAATCAACCGGTGATTCCATTATAAAGGAAAGGCTAAAGAAACAAACGACGGCTGTCTGTCCAATTGCGGAATTAGATCGTGAACTCGTTGCCAGGGGTGCCCCGATGATGGCCGCGCAGCAACTGCTTTTCAATGGCATGGAGGGAACGCCACAGAGTCAAGAGATATTCAGACAGGTTATGGAATATCATGCGCTCCATTCGACCTTAAATGAAGCCCTTAAGCATTTTGAAACCACTGAACTAACTCAAAAAATCCGGCTGATGATCGATGAAGAGAAATCAAAACCGCGTAGAAACGGGATTTATTCCGATGATCGCCTGGACCTCTTCGATATTTTCGATGACCGGGTGCGTGGCAATGCCCTTTCCATTGCCGTGGTTTGCATGTATGTAGACCTGCTGCCCAGCGGCAGCGGTTATTTTCGATTAAAAACAAAAAATTACGGAAAGGTCTTTAACCTGCATGTATCCGAACCTTTCTATAATCAACCCGCAGCCGCTGGCCCCATGTGCACCGGCGTATTGGTAGGGAAAGATATAATCGCCACCGCGGCCCATTTCACCAACGGTAAAAATATCACTGACCTGCGCTTTGTTTTTGACTTTGTTATGCAAGACCCCATATCTCCGGTGGAACAAATACCCCAGGACAACATTTATAAAGGCGTCGAAATTTTAGAACGGGTCCATAACCCAGAAAACGATTGGATGCTTATCAAACTGGATCGCAACGTCACAGGCCGCGAAATTGCAGTGCTTTCCCAAAGGAATATTTTCTATGAACAACCGGTCTATGTGATGGGCCATCCCTGCGGTTTGCCCTTAAAATATGCCGCCGGAGCCACTATCGAAGAGACAACCGCCAACTATTTCCTGGCCGATCTCGATGTTTATGGTAGTAACAGCGGTTCACCGGTATTTTGCGCCGAAACCCATGAATTAGTCGGAATCGTTTCAAGGGGAAAAGCAGTGGATTTCCGATGGACCGAAGACGGCTGGATTACTTTGCGCTATGCCAAATCCGACCCGGATTATAAAGGCTCCCAATGCAGCAGGGCTTCAATGTTTGAGAAATTATTGACATAAACATAAGGGACCACTGAACACCCATCTCAACAAGCCGCAACCAAAGTTAAAGCCGTCTCTCTATATTTTGAATCCGATTGCGCTTATATTGATCCTTTGAGGATTGAGATCATTCCCTAAAGGTATGATATCAATCCCTAAAGGTATGATATCATACCCTTTTACTATTATTTCATCCCCTGGAGGTCTGAGATCAACCCTTTAAGGTATGATGTCAATCCTTTTTGCTATGAACTCACTCCTTCGAGTACCGGTATCACCCCTTTTTACTATTGTTTCAATGCTTCAGGGGGGTGGTATCAACCCTTTAAGCTTCGACGTCAATCCCCCTTGGGGGTGATATCAAACCTTATAGACTTGATATCAGACCTTTAGGCATCAAGTTCAAACCTTTTTGGGGTGATTTCGATCCCTTTGGGGATTAGATCCAAACCCCTGGAGGGGTGGTATTATACCTTTAGGGATTGACATCAGTGCTCCAGGGCCTGGAATAAATCCTTAAAGGGGTGATATAATAGTAAAAAGGGGTGATCCAGGGGCCAGGAGGGCCTGATTAATAGCCCAGGGGATTGAAATCTGTCCTGGAGGCATCGATGTACTGCCAAAAAAATGAACCACAAACAAACCTAGAAAGACTACATTTTTATAAATCCGTATATCTCTAACTGCTCGATGCGAAAACATCTCGGAAAAAAATAGTACACTATTATAGAATCGTAACAATGAAACTGGAAATTATATTATTATAAAGCCTTAAAATTGATCACTAAGGTAAAAGTGAGACGGTTAGACGGTTAATTTGTCAAGAATAAAACCAGGAGGCGCTTAATGCACATGGAAATCAGCGATGTTTCCAATCAAGTGCTGGAACATGTAATGAAAGCCAGTGATGAAGAGTTTGCCAAATTTTCAGTGGGCGTACTGGCTTACTCTTTGAATATCAACCGTTTTAAATTATCCCGGCAATTTAAGCGGCAAACCAAAATGACCCTGGAACATTTTTTATTCAAAGAGAAAATGAACCGTGCAGCTTACCTGTTAAAGACTTCTCATAATCTCCCCATAAAACAAGTTGCCGAAAAGATAGGGTTTTGCAGCAGTGATTATTTTATCCAGAAATTCAAAGAGTATTTTGGAGTCGTGCCGGGCAAGTACAGGGAGTTCAAAGCAGCTAGTTTTTTATAACCTAAACACTTTAATAAAGCCCATCTCCTTCGCTTCCTTTTTTTCTTTAAAAAACTTTTGTAAGCCCATGGATTTTTTAAATTCAATAAAGTAAAATGAAACATGAGTTCAATCATTTATCATGTAACCATCGATGCACTAGAAAAAGAAAATGTGTTCCGAATCAACTGGATAGACAGGGAAAATACGGTCCATACGTTTGAGCAATCCGCATCCGCTATTGCCCCGGAAGAAATGGAGTGGTTGTGGAAAGACCAACGCAATCAATTAAAAATCGGTGAGAAACTGTTTTACTTCCTGGATGGCGATGATCATCTTCTTCAGCGGGCTCTCAAAGATGCAGACAAGCATTACGAGACTCTCCAACTCAATATTACCACCTGCCGCGAAACCGCCAACTGGCCGTTTGAACTACTGGCCCAAAAGGGTTCTTTTTTATTACCAAAACACGTGCATCTGGTGCGTCTGATCCCTGTTCAAGAATCCATAAAAGAATTGCCTCCTCAAAGCAGGCATTTAAGATTGTTATTCATGGCCTGCTCACCCCTGGATGTTCAAGCGGAACTGGATTACGAGCAGGAAGAAGATGGGATTTTCAAAGCCGCGGAAAAACTGGCTGTCGATATGGACAT
>JAUPLE010000058.1 GCA_030837085.1 Acidobacteriota bacterium
AAACCGGTCGTATTGTCATGCCTGGATTGTAACCGAAATACTTTAATTAGTCAATATTGCCGCCGGCGGCAAGAAACCCTTTCGAGAAAGGCCCTCACGGAGGACGAGGTTTCTTGACTTCCTAAAGCTTTTATTTAAACAAAGCTCATGGATTCCCGAGCCTGACGCCGTTCAAAGTTAAACCTAATGGTATAGTTCTACAAATAGGCCCCCCAACTTCAGCAATTCTCATTTTGAAAAATTTCGGGCGAACACTCCCCCATAAGCGACCATTCCATCCGGGAAAGGAACATTTTTATCTGTATATGGGTCCGCCCTACTTATTATTGGAACCATATAACCCTTATTTGGGTCAAAATAACTTACAAAAGGAACATATTCTATCTTGTTTGGATTAATAAAACATTGAAACAGAACATATTTATCCTGATAAGTGTCATAACAATCCGTGATATGATTTCCCCCAACAGGGGCATTCTTTCCCCCACTTAAAAAAGGAATAAGGATATCCGTATTTAGAATAATTATATCCTTATTAAGATCATTCTTATCTGTGAATAGATATTTTTTATCCATATAAGCGTCAAAATATTCCACATCCCGATTTCTACTCTCAAGGGGATTCTTTCCCCAACTTGTAAAAGGGTCATGGTTGTCCGCATTTGGAATATCTACATCTCTGTTTGGGGTATTTTTATCCAAAAAAAGAAAAATATTAAAATCTTTTAACCACCTCTTTCGTACTATTATATCCAGGCTAACTTTAGGAGGAACAAACAATGAACATACAAGCTTGCCGGTATTTCAAAATTAGAATTGCTGCCCCAACTTTGGGGGGGTTGATTTTTTTACCGGAACATTCTAAAATGACAGGATTGAAAATCTTATTTAAATAAAAGGTGAACCAAATGGCAACAAAGAAAATGGAAAAATTTAAAGAAGTACCGGTAGAACAACTCAAATGGCGCTGCGACCCTGAAACCCTGGGTTTCAAAACCATCGACGATATTACCGCCTGCCCGGATATTATCGGCCAACCCCGCGCAGTCAATGCCCTGCGCCTGGGACTGGATATCGACAGCCAGGGCTATAACCTCTTCGTCAACGGCCAGCCGGGTACAGGCAGGAAAACAGCGATCAACTGCTTACTTAAGGAAACAGACCGCATTAAACGGATACCGGATGACAAAATATATGTCAATAACTTCAAAAACTCCGATATGCCTGCCCTGATCCGCTTAAAAGCCGGAAACGGCAGGAAATTCAAAAAAGCCATGGAACAATTCGTGGACCACCTACTTAAACATATCCCGGCAGTCTTTGAAAGCGAAAACTACCAGGACCGCCGCAAAGAAAAAGTTGAAGCGCTGAAAGCAAAACAAAAAGAATTGGTAAAAAACTTCGAAGAAAAAGCCGCCAAAGAAAACTTCGCCCTGGTTCAAATGCAAATCGGGACCATGGTACGGCCCGTGCTGCTGCCCCTGGTAGAAGGAAAACCGGTCAATTTCGACCGAATCAAGGAACTGGAAACAGAAGGCAAATTGTCCAAAGAGGACCTGGAAAAAATGGAAAAGACCCAGTCCACCCTTATGGACCAACTGGAAAAGGTTTTCGAAGAACTGAAGGAACAGGAGAAAACAACGGCGGAACAACTCAAAACCCTTAACCAGGAAATGATTAACCCGGTGATTGATGAACATATAAATGACATCCAAAACTCCTTCAAATGCCCGGACATAGACAAATACTTGGAGGAAGTCAAGGAAAGCGTCCAGGAAACCCCTGAACGATTTCTCAGGCCGTCAGAGGATAAGGAAGTTGCCCCCAAAGGGAAACCCGGGGAGGAAGGAGACCCTTTTACCGAATACCGGGTGAATCTCCTGGTGGATAACGACGATGCGAAACAGGCCCCGGTAATCTTCGAAACATCCCCTTCCTATTCCAACCTCTTTGGAACAGTAGAAATCACATTGGACCGGCCGGGCGGCGCCAGGACGGACTTTACTAAAATCAAAGCCGGTTCCTTCCTGAAAGCCGACGGCGGTTTCCTCATCGTGGAGGCCCTGGACTTGCTGGTGGAACCCGGTGTGTGGCCGGCCTTTAAACGGGCCCTGAAGAACCGGCAGATGGAAATCCAGATTTATGCGCCGGTTTACATGGTCTCTATCTCGGCCATGAAACCCCAACCCATTGCCTGCGATGTGAAAGTGGCCATCGTGGGCGACCCTGAACTTTATCAACTGCTTTACCACCAGGACCCGGATTTCAAAAAAATATTTAAGCTGCGCGCGGATTTTGATTCCGTTATGGATGTGAAATCTGAAACCATCATGGACTACGCGAACTTTATGAAGCGGATCGTGACCTGGGAAAAATTACTGTCACTGGATAACAAGGCCGTGGCCGCGGTGGTGGAATACGGCGTACGTTTGGCCGGGAAACAAAAGAAACTTTCCACCCAATTCAACCGGGTGGCGGATGTTCTCAGGGAAGCGAATTATTGGGCGACGAAAGATAAAAAGAAAACAATCACGGATAAATATATCCGTAAGGCCATCGAAGAGAAAAACCAGCGTTCCGCGTTGGTGGAAGAGAAAATCCAGGAAATGATCGCGGAAGGTTCTATCATGATCGCCACTGAAGGGGGTGCGGTGGGCCAGGTGAACGGCCTGGCGGTCTACGATATGGGCGATTATATGTTTGGTAAACCTTCACGCATCACTGCCAACGTGGCCGTGGGCGACGCCGGCGTCATTAATATCGAACGGGAAGCACAGATGAGTGGACCAACTCACAATAAAGGAGTATTAATTCTTTCCGGCTATTTCCGCGCTCAATACGCCCAGGATAAACCCCTGGCCATGAGCGCCAGTCTCTGTTTCGAACAGTCCTATTCGGGCGTGGACGGCGATTCGGCTTCTTCTACGGAAATTTATGCGCTGCTTTCGGCGTTATCGGGACTCCCACTGCGCCAGGATATCGCTGTCACGGGTTCGGTAAACCAGAAAGGAGAAATCCAACCTATCGGCGGTGTGAACGAGAAAATCGAAGGTTTCTTCGCTGTCTGTTCCACCCTGGGGCTTACGGGTTCCCAGGGTGTGTTGATCCCCCATCAGAATGTGGGAGACCTGATGCTGAAAGATGAAGTAATCGCTGCGGTAAAACAGGGAAAATTCCATATCTATCCGGTGAAATTGATCGATCAAGGGATTGAAATCCTCACCGGCGTCCCGGCAGGTACACGCCAGGAAGACGGTTCCTATCCAAAAGATACGGTGAACTGCCGTGTAGATGAAAAATTAAAATCGTTTGCTGATAAATGGAAACAATATAAAATGGGAGAGTAAAAAACGCCTGACGCCTGACGCCTGACGAATGATGAATTATGAATGATGAATGATGATAGAGACGGGACAGAAGTCTAGCAATTTAGCGTTAACTTTGACCCTCAATCGATGTCTCATTCATCATTCAACGTTCATCATTCATAAGGCAACTAATCGCTAATTTCCACTTCGATATTCGCATTGGGAGAGGAATAGCTTTCCTTATTCGAGGTGATTTCCACTTCCCATTTGAAATTACCGACTTTGGTAGGGCCTTTATAAGTCCCGTTTTCCATCTTGTTAACCTTGCAGGTCCTGTTGCCGATGGGGTGGTTAATGGCAAAACTAATGGTTACGACCTTTTGCCAGGACTCGATCCTGGGGATATTTTTGGTTTCACCGGTATAAAACGGGTCCAATAATTTCTCCCAACGGTCCTCTTTCTTTTTAAAAACCGTCAATGAAGTCTCTGGGCTCTTGCTTAAATTGTTAATCACAGTACCTTCAAAATAATGATTCATTTGCGACCTCCTATAATCTTATTTTTCTTTAGCCATGCATAAAGCTTCCTGGATTTTCTTAAAACTTGAAGATATAATTTATCATTTCTTTGGGTAATCGTCAAGGGTTATGGAAAAAAAAACAAAGGTATGGTATGATTTTTGGGAGGTGTACTGATGAAAAACAGGTGTTTAGCAAATGTATTTTTTTTCTTCATAGGATTCCTGCTATTTTGTCCCGGGTACGGGACCGGTCAAGTGGATGCCGTGAGCCAGGCCACCAAAGAATGGCAATGGCCGCCCTTTGGTTACACCTACCAGGTTACAGTAA
Organism: Acidobacteriota bacterium; assembly: GCA_030837085.1. Classification (GTDB taxonomy): domain Bacteria; phylum Acidobacteriota; class Aminicenantia; order UBA2199; family UBA2199; genus JAKAGC01. Next base: position 4,158 of record JAUPLE010000058.1, read on the forward strand.
TCCCGGGTATCGACGGTTATGTCATCGTATACGACGAAAACCTCTACCGCGGCGGCGACCTTTCTCCCGAAGCGATCGGTCAATTAAAGAATTTCGGTGTCAAAACCGTTATCACCATCGACCCGAACCCGGAATTGGAAGAAACGGTAAAACCTTCGGGTTTAAAACTGGTCACCTTTAACTGGAAAAACCGCAGGATCATGGAACAGGAGACCCTGGATCAGTTCCTGGAACTTATAAAGAAGAATAAAGCCCCCTTTTACCTGCACAGCAAAGAAGAAAACCAGGCCTCGGGTATCCTGGCGGCAATCTACCGAATTTATGTTGAAAATTGGCTCTATGAGAAAACCATTATCGAATACGGCCGGATCGGCGGCAGCTTGAAAGATGACGACCGCCTGCTGCGGGCCATTATGAAAAAAAAACAATAAAGCTATAAAAATTTTTATGTTTCTTTTTCTTTGCCGGTCATTTTCATGGAGTAGATGGTGGAAATACCGGGTTCATTCATACTGATACCGTAAATGTAATCGGCTTCTTCCATGGTTTTGAAATTATGGGTGATAATGAGAAATTGGGTTTTCTCTTTTAACTTATGAAGAAACTTTAAAAACCGTTGGATATTAGCTTCGTCCAACGAAGCATCGACTTCGTCGAACACGCAAAAGGGCGAGGGTTTGTATTCGAATAGGGCAAATAAAAAGGCCAGGGAAGTAAGGGTTTTTTCGCCGCCGGATAGCAGTTTTAAATTGAGCAGCCGTTTACCCGGCGGTTGGGCTTTGATCTCGAGACCTGTTTCAAGCAAGTCATCGGGCTCCATCAAACAAAGTTCCGCTTCGCCGCCCTCGAATAATATCTTAAAATTCTTCAAGAAATTTTCTTTAATGGTATTGAAAGCTTCGGAAAAACTAACCCGTGATTCTTCATCGATTTTTTTGATGGCAGAGTTCATATCCTCGATGGACTTGACGACATCCTCCTTCTGGGTTAACAGGAAATTATAATCCGTGGTCAAAAGTTCGAATTCGGATTCGGCGGAAAAATTCAACTTGTTGCTGTCCCGCATTTTGATCATACGTTCATTAAGCTCATCAATGCGCTTCTCCATTTCCGTTAAACTTAAATCCTGCAAGTCCGCGACCGACCCGGTTTCCAATTCCTCGTCCCCATTCAAATCCAGGTTGTCCAACTCGATATTCAATTCCTTGAACGCTAGGTCCTGCAATTGAAAGATATCCTTTTTCAAGGAAGACAGGTTGATCTCATACTCTTTTTTATTTTCCTTAACGTCTTCCAGGGTCTTTCTCCTGCCATTTAAATCCCCGGAAAGGTTTTTCAATTCCGTATTCAATTCGCCAAACTCTTTTTCCTGCCCTTTTACAACGGTTTCCATATCATCCTTTAACCGGGTCCATTCCTTTAGTTCGTTGTTAAGCTCCTCTTCCCGCGCATTTTGCTCCTGGATTTCCTTTTCCAATTTCGCTATTTCCAGTTCACTGGATTTGTTGTTGTTTTCCAGTTTGCCGATGGTATTTTTATATGTTTTAAGATTGGCGTTAGAGGAATTGATCTTCTCTTTGACCAGGTTGATAGCGTTTTCTTTCTGGAGGTAATCCTTTTCGACTTGATTGATATCTTCTTTGATGCGTTCCACTTGTTCGCGGAATTGGTCCCGTTTCTGGTTCAGGCCGTTGAAGGCCTCTTCCAGTTCGGCGTTTCTGCTGTCCAGGATTTCGAATTCGTCCTGCAGTTTCTCTTTTTCCGCGGCCAGTAGTTCGATTTCCGATTGGGTAAATTGGCTGCGTTTCAAATTGGCTTCCCGGTTTTTTTTCAGGGTTTCCAGGCCGGATTTCAATTGCATGAGCTTTTTTTCAGTTTCCTGGAGTTCAGCGCGGCAGGTTTCCAATTTTTTAGTTAATCCCGGTTCTTTTTCCTTTTCTTTTTCCAGGTTTTCTTTTATCCCAGTCGCCTTTTCAATGGCTTCCGCTTTTTTCTCGTCGATTTCCCGGATCTCGTCGATCACATCCAGGATGCCTTTTTCCCGGTTCCGGATCAGCAGGCCGTCCCGGGTAATGGTTTCACCGCTTTCCGTCACAATATCGACGCCGTACTTGACGAACAATGCCATACCGTTTTTCAGGTTATCCACCAGGACGCCGTTTTTAAAAAAATCCTTGATCCCGGGCGCTTCGGTCGCCTCCAGGGTAAATAAATCCTTGACCCAGGCAATAAAGCCGTCCTGGTTTTCGATTTGTTTTGACAAATCGTTTGTTTTCGCCGGGGTATTATTTTTCCCGCTCTTTAAAAGGCATTTATTGAGATTGTACTTAAAAAAGTCTTCATTTTGTTCCAATAGGGGGGCGTCCATCTCTTCATAATAAAAATTTTCCAGCAGGGGATGATATTTCTTGTCTGCTTTCACCAGGTCCTGTAAATAGCCGTGGTGTTTGAGGTCTGAAATATCCACTGCCGCTCCCACGATCTTTTTTTTGATTTCCAGGTACTTGGCTTTTTGGTTTTCCAGGTTGCGAATTTCATTCTTGAGGTTCTGGGCTTCGGTGTTCAGTTCATTGATGATGCGTTTATTTTCCTTAAATTGAGTTTCGATGTCTTTGAATAATTCTTGTTTTTGGGCCTGGTTGGCGGAAAGTCCGTCGACTTCCGCGCTGTTTTTTTTCATTTCTTCGTCGTCCGCCTGGACCTGTTTTGACAATTGGTCCACAAAATTCTGTTTGGCGGTTATTTCGTTTTCGATGCGCATCATCCGCTTATCGATTTCTTTTATTTTATTAGAGACGGCAGTCAGTTGGTTTTGGGTGTTAAAGATTTCGCTTTTCAAACCGGCGTTTTCTTGGTTGGTGTTTTCCAGGCGGTCGTTGAGGTCCACCAGCACCGATTCCAACGATTCGTAACCCTTGGTCTCTTCTTTTAATTTTGCTTCCAGTTCCGTGATATAATTAGCCGCGGCAGCCGATTGTTTTTCCATGTCGGCGATTTCTTTTTTGTCATTAATTATGGCTTGTTTGATTTCGCCAATCTTCTGGCTTTTGAATCCCCGACCCTGCTTGGAACGGTCGATTTCACCCCTGGCTGATAGAATTTTCTTATTGAAATCGAATATTTTTTGTTGGTTTTGTTTCAAGTCTTTATCCAGGAGCCAGCGTTTTTCTTCCAACTGCATCACGTTCTTTTCCAGGGCATTGATCTCCATGACCATGGTGGTCTCGTGGTTAATCAGCTTTTCGATTTCGCTTTGATATTTGTTAAAGTCCAGTTGGTACATATCCTGTTTTCGTTTTAAAAGAGTTTTCAGGTGAATGGTCTTATCGTTTTTGACTTTCCGGTAGCGCTGAACATAATTGACCTGGTTTCTTAACTCTTTGAGCCGATTTTCCTTATCGGTGATAAGTATTTGCAGGTTATCCAGGTTTTGTTGGGCAATAAGCAGTTTATTGGCGGTTTCCTTTTTTCTCAGCAGGTATTTGGAGATATCGGCGGCTTCTTCGATAAGCATGCGTTTTTCAGAAGGTTTAAGGGAAACCAGTTTTTCAATGCTTCCCTGTTCGAAGATAAAGTAGTTGGTGCCGCCCATGCGCAGTTGGAAAAGCATGTCCTGGATATCTTTGTTTCGGCAGAACCGTTCGTTGAGGATGTATTTACTTTCGCCGTCGCGGAAGAAACGGCGGGCGATATAGATTTCTTCGTCTTCTTTGGAGAAATAAGCGCCCACTTCGGTCATGCCCAGGGGTTTCTTGGAGGAACTGCCATTAAAGATGAGGTCTTCGTTGTTTTCACCGCGCAGGTTTTTAATTTTTTGTTCGCCCATGACCCATAGGACCGAGTCAACGATGTTGCTTTTCCCGCAGCCGTTAGGCCCGATAACGGCGGTTATTCCCTGGTGGAGTTTGATTACGGTCTTATCCGGGAATGATTTAAAGCCATGCAGTTCAAGTCTGTCGAGGTAAATTTCCATTCTGTTTCACTCGTTAGAAAAATTCAGGATATGGAATAGAATACCATATTTTGCAGGTTTTGGGAATAGATGAATCAATCGCGCAGATCGGTACAAAGATAGACCAATTTGAAAGGAGAAATAGGAATCCCCGGGAGATTTAACCTGTTTTCAAGACGGCTTATACTGTCCTTTTGCCATTTTTTTCCACAAAGCGCTTAATTCCATTTTCTACATACTCTTTGCATGGTGATATTTATCTTCCATGAGGCGTTTACATGCCACGTGATAATTTGACTCGTATGATAAATGAATGGAATAAGCGGAGTATCTGCCCGATCCTAATATACCTTCCACTCAATGATGCCGCCGGAAAAATCAGGCTGAAGTTTAACCACAATCCGCAACGCATCGGTAGACATGGGTTTAAAATACAATAGATTGTATCTATCCTTTTTCGTTGTGTATTCGTCCATTGCTTCAACCTTCTTCCATTCGGAACCAATTCTATATTCCAATGTCCATGATGCGGGCGCCCGGGCCGAACAATCATAATGATCAATATCCAACCAGTAAACCTCGACGTGCGATACGAATTCGGGCTTTGCAAAATCATATTGTACCCACTCTTCCGTACCTTTTTTTTGCCACCAATAGAAAAAAGGCTTTGACGTGTCATTTGAACGTTTGGGCTCATATAAATCATTGAGCCCATCGCTAAAACCAACGGAAGAACTGGCTCTACTCATCGACGCAATGGTCGGCGCAGGTATAGGGCGGGTATATTTTGCCTCCACCGGTATCCAGACCAGCATTTCATCTTTCCCCCGGTTGTTCCAGGCGGCGTACGGAATGGCTTTAAATGACCGCTCCATTTGGACAATCTCGTCTTTAACGTTTTTTTCCAGGGCCATGCATTTCCCTGTCAGCGTCATCACCCCACCTAATAAATCGGGTTCAAAAACTCCCTTAATCGTTTCTTCAACAGGAAGGAAAAAGTTCAACACATGCCCGCCGGGTTGATCTTTGCCTTCGAGGCAAAACACCACGGGCCCACGCACAAGCGCGGTTTTGCCTTCATCATCTTCAACAAGAGGGTCGGCCTTCACACGCTTTACCGGCATGGGGAAATGCAAAACAACGCGATCGCCTTTTTTCCATTCCCGCTGGATTTTAGCGTATCCTTTTTGCAGTTGGTAATCAATAACTTCTTTATTAACTACGATGGAAACCGGCTCCACGTTTTGTTCGACAAACTTATAAAGATCGCCGGGCAGCGGTTGGTTTTGCGCCCAACCGGGAACCCGGATATTTAATGAAAATTCCCTGTCTTTATCGGGATCTATTGTAAATACAACTTCTCCTTGCCAGGGGTATTGGGTTTCCTGGGTAATCTCAATATTCCCGTTATCGAAAGGGATCACGCCTTTTCCCGCGACGAATAGATTTATAAAAATCTCATTGTCCCCTTGCGCGTAAACATACCCGGGAACAGAGGGAATAAAACGGGTAATATTACCGGGACAGCAAGCGCAGCCAAACCAGGGAGCGCGTTCATGGGAACAGTTAGACTCCAATGGATTATCATAAAAGAAACGGTCGCCGCTCAAGGAGACGCCGGAAAGTACTCCATTATATAAAGTCCGCTCCAGTACGTCGATATATTTGGCGTCGTCGTACATTAAAAACATACGGTAATTCCAATACACATTGGCAATGGACGCGCAGGTTTCACAGTAGGCCGTCATGTTGGGTAGTTCGTAATTGTCGCCGAAACCTTCGCCCATTCCACGCGCGCCAATACCGCCGGTGATGTAGAGCTTTTTGCCGGTCATATTATTCCACAACCGTTCCAATGCGGCCATATAATCTTTATTACCGGTCAACCGGGCCACGTCGGCAATTCCAGAATAAAAATACCCTGCTCTTACCGCATGTCCTACGACTTCGTCCTGGTCGACAACCGGTTTATGGTCCTGGCTGTACTCGCTGAGCTTGTGACCATCATGCCCCCTGCCGGCTTCTTCGATAAAAAAACCAGCCAGCTTCAAATATTTTTCATTGTTGGTGACGCGGTAAAGTTTCACCAGGGCCATTTCAATAATAGGATGGCCTGACGGGCATTTTTTTTGCTTTGGACCTGGGCCGAAAACGCGATCAATCAAATCCGCGTTCTTTATCGCCACATCCAGGAGCGTCCGTTTCCCCGTGGCCTGGTAATGAGCTGCGGCTGCCTCGTACAAATGACCACTGTTATATAGTTCATGACTGTTTAATTTTTCCCACCGTTCTTTGCCCATCCATCGCTCTAACCGGGTGCATTTATTGGTCCGGCAGGTATACAAGTAGCCATCCTTCTCCTGGGCCGCGGTAATCAGCGAAATAACGCGGTCAAGATATTCATCCAGTTGGGGATTGTAATGCACGGCCAATGAATAAGAAGCGCCTTCGATTATTTTGTAAGGGTCCGTATCATCGAAAGGGTAATCCCCTTTGTGCTCTCCCCGGATGAGTCCGCCGGCCAGGGCGAAATTATCCATCCGGCCTGTCTCCTGGCATTTCTTAAAAGCCGAAGGAATTGAAATGCGACTGTTGGTTTCTATGCGGGGTTTCCAGAAATTATCCTCGATCTGCACCCGCGTAAAAGAAACGGGTTGAGCGGAAAAAAGCCAAAACGACGAAATCAATACGATAAACAAGACATAGGTTAATTTATTTGCGTGAGTTATCATGCGGATATTTTAGACAATATTCTGTTGAATGTCAAATTGGAAAACCAGTAAATGTTTTATTCCTTGAATGCGTCACTAATGAAAAAAGATCGTCCGTGTTGCCGTTTCGGCGCCTGTCTGTGGCGACCCCGAAAGGATTACGCTCCAGGCAAATGAATTCTACAAAAAAATGAATTGTTACCGGGCAAATAGTTGACTTGAGCTTCAAAATGGATTATTAATTACCCATGAGGAAATAAGCAATGAGAAGCGAACGACGATTAGTCAGTTTTGATTGGGCAATGAGAAGGTTGTTGGGGAATAAGGCCGATTTCGTTATTTTCGAGGGGTTCTTA
>JAUPLE010000536.1 GCA_030837085.1 Acidobacteriota bacterium
GATCCCGGTCACGGCGGCAGCGACCTGGGCGCGGTTGGTAAAGGGGATACCCTGGAAAAAGACATTACCCTCAAGGTCGGTTTGAAATTGAAACAAGCCATCATGTCCAAATTGGGGATACAGGTGGTCATGACCCGGGAAAACGACAGCGAAGTCTCCTTGAATTCCCGCGTCTCAATCGCCAATAACCGAAAAGCCCATATGTTTGTTTCCATCCATGTCAATTCATCCTTCAGGAAAGCGGCCCGGGGTTCGGAAACCTTTTATGTCAGTTTAAAAGCCACTGACCAGGAGGCGTTCCTATTGTCCCAGAAAGAAAACCAATCCACGTCCGATGAAGGGTCCCAGGATGTTGTCCAGGATGATGAATTAAAAATGATCTTATGGGACATGGCCCAGACGGAGTATATCAAAGAATCCAGCAGACTGGCTGAGTATATCCAGGAAGAGTTGAACGTTTTATTGCTTACCAGGAACCGGGGCGTCAAGCAAGCGCCTTTCCGGGTGTTGATGAGAGCTGCCATGCCCGCTGTCCTGGTGGAAATCGCTTTTCTGTCAAATAGTGACGAAGAACAAAAATTGCAGGATGATGCATTCTTAAATAATGTGGCGGACGCCATTTATACCGGTATTTCAAGGTATATCCATAATGATAATACCCCGGACGGATCGGGTGGATAACATAGAAAGGGGCCATACAACGATGAACAAGAAAATAATTTACTCCCTCGTAGGATTGGCCCTGATTTTTTTCATCGGCGCCCTGATTATCTTTTTAAATTCCAAAAGCAGTACTCCCCAAAATACTCCAGCGGTTGCGCCAGGCGCTAATGCCCAGGAAGAACAAAAGGCGCCGGAACTGTTGAAAGTAAAAATTTTTTTTTTAACGGAAGACCCGTCGTATATGAAACCGGTGGAATATGAGATCGAGCGTCCTACTATATATCAAGAGATTTACAGGACTTTTATCGAACTGCTGCTGAAAGGCGCGGAAAACGCCATCACCCCGGTTTCTGAAGGTCTTACGGTGAGAAGCGTCCATTATATCGAAAAAAAACAACTGCTGATAATCGATTTCAGCGAGGAATTAACCAATCGTTTTCCTGCCGGAAGCACTTCCGAATTAGAATTCATCTATTTTATCGTCAATAATACATGTTATAATTTCAAAGAAATCAAGGCAGTAAAATTCCTGGCGGCTGGCAACGAACCCGGGGAACTGACCGGCCATATCGACATGCAGAATCCCTTTTACCCCGATCAAATGGTCCTAAAAAATTTAATGGATTAATCGCGTCATATGAATAACAAAGCAATTGGCGTTTTCGATTCGGGTATCGGCGGTTTGACAGTTTATAAAGCCATCAAGGAAAAGTTACCCGGGGAGAAAGTGGTTTACCTGGGAGACACCGCCCGGCTGCCCTATGGGTCCAAATCAGCGGAAACCATTATTCATTTTTCCGTGGATAATGCCGCTTTTTTGCTGACCAAGGATATTAAAATAATTGTCGTGGCGTGCAATTCCGCTTCTTCCCATGCAATCCCACACCTGCAGGATAAGTTTGATAAAATCCCGGTGTTGGGAGTTATCGAACCTGGGGCTGAGGCGGCCGTGGAAAACAGTCGTGGGAAAATCGGGGTTATCGGTACAACGGCCACGATCATGTCCAGGGCTTATGAGCGGGCCATATTGGAAAGAAAACCCGACGCCCGGATTATCGCGAAAGATTGTCCGTTGTTTGTGCCGTTGGTAGAAGAAGGGTGGGCCAACCACCGCGTGACCAAAATCGCGGCTGAAGAATATTTACTTCCCTTAAAAGAAGAAGGGATCGACAGTTTGGTTTTGGGTTGTACCCATTACCCGGTCTTAAAGCATGTCATTTCCGGCGTGTTGGGGGATAATATTCGCTTGATCGATTCCGCGGAAACCACTGCCCGGAAGGTTTATACTATTTTAAAACCATTAGGGTGGCTGAGTCAAATTAATAATGGCCGGGAGGATGAATTTTATGTGACCGATTTCCCGGACCGGTTTAAAAAAGTAGGGGAAATTTTCCTTGAAAGAAAGATAGAGAAGGTCACCACTGTTGATGTATGTACGATGGTAAAAATTTAAAATAAAACCGGTTGCCTGTTGCCTGAACCGAGCAATATATTATAAAACCGGGAAAACCAGGAGCGGCTTATGATTATACCGATTGGGCACGAAGACCAGGAAGTATATAAATTACCCTGGATGACTTTCTTTTTAATGGCTGTTTGTCTAGTTGTGCATATCCTTACCCTCGGCGCCATGGAGAGGCTGGAAGAGAAGGGAACCACTATTTTGCAAGAAATGTTCGAATATTACGCCCAACACCCCTACCTCCAACTGGACCCAGAAGTGAAAAAAATCCTCTTACCGAATCTGGCAAATGAGGATGCCCTCATGGAGTTAATGAACACATATAAACAGGGCGGCGCCGAACCGGTAGATGAGGAGGCGCGGGCAGAGCAGCAACAAGAATTAGACCAAATGGCCCGGGAGTTCAAAACACTCCTGGACGATATTCCTTACAGGAAATGGGGACTAACTCCTGCCCGCAAAACCTTTCTCGGATTTTTCACTTATATATTCCTGCACAGCGGTTGGCTGCATTTGATCGGCAATCTCTTTTTGTTTTACCTATGCGGTCCTTTCCTGGAAGACCGGTGGGGAAAAATCATCTATACACCTTTCTTTTTATTGAGTGGAGTGTTTGCCGCCTTCATGTTTGCCGTCCATTACCCATCGTTTGATGGACCGTTGATAGGGGCTTCAGGCACCGTTTCAGGGGCAATGGGTGCGTTTCTCATTACCAACTGGAAAACAAAAATCCATTTTTTCTACTTTTTTTCCTTTATAGTTCGCGGCACTTTCAGCGCGCCGGCCTGGTTGATGCTGCCCATATGGGTGTTAATGGAGTTTTACAACGCCCGGGTTATGGATACCATTAGTTACGGGAGCGGCGGTGGTGGGGTGGCCCATTGGGCCCATGTCTGGGGATTCGTTTTCGGGGTCGTATTCGCCGCCGGGATGAAATATTTAAAGATTGAAGAAAAATACATCAACCCCATCATACAGGCGGAAGTGCGTTATGTCAACAAGAGTTACGCCCGTTACGAGGAAGCCATGGAACTCAGGACTATCGGGAAAGTCGATGAAGCTTTTGCAGTGCTTAAAGAAGCAGTACAAATGGGTGGGGCGGATTCGGAAGTGATAGAAACCTTCTGGAATGTGAGCCTGGGTGTCGGGAAAACACATGAAGCGGCGCCTTTCTTTATCCGTTATATCCAGAAGGAAACCATAAACGGGCAATTGGATTTGGCATACATTCATCACCGACAGTTAAAAGAGGCGCTGCCGGAGGCTGCCATTTCCAATCAATCGTTGTTAGTCTTGATGGAATACCTGCTGCAGCGGGATGAAAAAAAAGAAGCAGGGATATTGGCCGCGGAAGTTTCCCGGGCTATTGATGCCACAGCGCCGGTGGGGCTTTTGCTGCAATTTTCCGACCTGGCATTGCAGATTGATCCGGCGTTGGCTGAGCGGGCCATTGTCCTTTGCGATAACCACCCGGATATCCCTGGAAATAAGAAAGAAGAATTAAAGACAAAATTGGCGGCCGCTAAAGCGCGTAAGAGAGAAATCGAAGCGCTAGCGGGTTCTTCAATGCCGGAGGCTCAAACACAGGTGCGCACTGAACCCGAACCCTCCGCGCCTCCTGAGCCCCTAACTATCCCAGGGCCCCAGGATACCAATATAAATATAACCGTAACCTCGGTAGTGCCCCTGGAAATAAAAGACACGGTTATGAAGGTTCAATTGGATAAAGTTGGCGCCAGGGCTTTACCTCTTAATAAAATAAAGGCAATTTCTTCGGCGCATATCACTTCCCAGGGGGAGCGGAAGTTTCTATTGTTCGATCTTTTCCTGGATGATCCGGCTGAGCCCCCGCCGAACAACGTCGTACGCACAATACGTATTCTAAGTCTTCATTTTAATGCCCGGGTCTTTTTCCCTGAAGTATACAACCCCGTGGAAGCGTACCGAAAATTTATTGCCACATTGCTCCAGTGCAGCGGCGCGCGGCC
>JAUPLE010000537.1 GCA_030837085.1 Acidobacteriota bacterium
ATACCGACCTTCACCCTTCTATTCATGACACCCTCAATCCTTTTTAATCACCAGCAATTGCTTAATGGTTTTTTCAACAAAAAAAGGTTTGACAAAAACCTTTTGAATCAGATAATCTTTTCGAACGTCCGTCACCACACCGATGGCAAGATAGGATGGGAAAATTTCATCCGTACCGGAAGTGACGACGCGGTCGCCTACAAAGACCGGTTTGTTTTCTACCAGGTATTTAAATAGGCATGTGTCGGTGTTGTCCCCGGTAATCAGTCCCTCCAGTTGGTTCTTTTCCACATAAGCGCCGACGCCGCCCAGGGAACTGGTAATCAGCCTGACATTGGCGGAGAAAAGAGTAATCGGTTCCACAACCCGGCCCACCAATTCCGCATCGCTGTTCAGTACGATCATATTTTTCACGATCCCGTTACTGGAACCTTTATTGATCATCACGCTGCTGAGGGGGAAATTGCGGTCGATGGATATGACGTCGGCTTTTATAAAATTGACATTCATGCCCTTGATCCCGGCCACATCCACATGCTCCCGCAGTTTTCGTTTCAAAATGTAATTTTCATACTTTAAACGGCTGTAATCTTTTTTAATTTCTTGATAGCGATTAAAGCTGTCTTTCAAGAAGATGTAATGTGTGAATTTATCAGTAACGAAATCAGCGGTTTTTTGAAAGACCACTTGAATGGGGGAAACGAAAAAACCAATGATGCTCTGGAAGAGGGTCTGTTGGTTTTTCAAAACCACATGGGTCGAAACCAGCACCAGGTTAAGAAATAAAATCCCGGCCAGGACGAAGTGCCTTCGTTGACTGGGAACTTCGCTGAATTCCTTATTCATCGTTTAATAACTTTGTCCGACTTTTTTTAAAAGATCGATGTTTTCCAGGATTTTCCCTGCGCCCAGGGCTACGGAAGAGAGCGGGTCGTCGGCGAGGAAAACCGGCAGGCCGGTTTCTTCCCGCAGGCGTTTGTCGAGGTTTTTCAGCAGCGAACCTCCGCCGGAAAGGATCACGCCCCTGTCGACGATGTCGGCGGATAGTTCCGGTGGGGTTTTTTCCAGGGTGTTTTTAACCGCTTCCACGATGGTATGTAAAACGCCTTCCAGGGCTTCGCGGATTTCAGTATCGCTGACCGTGATCGTTTTGGGGATGCCGTGGGTCAGGTCCCTACCTTTGATTTCCATTTCCATGCCCTCATCCAGGGGGTAAGCCGAACCGATATCTATTTTAATCTGTTCGGAGGTGCGCTCGCCAATGAGCAAGTTATATTTCTTTTTAATATATTGAATAATGGCTTCATCCATTTCATTGCTGGCGGTGCGAATAGAACGCGAGATAACGATCCCGGACAAAGAGATAACCGCCACATCCGTGGTGCCGCCGCCGATATCTACGATCATATTGCCGCCGGCTTCGGTAATGGGCAGGTCTGCGCCAATGGCCGCGGCCATGGCTTGCTCAATCAAGAAAACTTCGCTGGCCCTGGCGCGTAAAGCCGCATCTTTTACCGCCCGGCGTTCCACCTGCGTAATCTCGGAAGGAACCCCGATCACGATCCGCGGTTTTAAAAAATGACCGCCGGTTCGCGTTTTCCTGATAAAATATTCCAGCATTTTCTCGGTGATTTCAAAATCAGCGATGACGCCGTCTTTCATCGGTCTGATGGCGACAATATTGGCAGGCGTTTTACCCAACATTACTTTGGCTTCGCTGCCTACTGCAAGGATCTTGCCCGAGTGTTTTTCAACCGCCACCATGGACGGCTCGCGCGTTACAACTCCTTTTCCTTTAACATATACTATCGTATTGGCGGTTCCAAGATCAATGGCCAGGTCTGAACTGAAATAGTTGTATAATTTTAAGAACATTCCCATGTTAGTATTTAAGCTCCTTCGTATATTTTTATGCCGTTTTTCCCTCTGCGTTTCACATCGTACATAGCAGAGTCTGCTTTTCGTATTAGTTCATCGACAGTGGACCCGTCCCGGGGAAAACAAGATATCCCGAAACACCCTGTCATTTCAATACTTAAACCCTTGTCTTTCAAAAAGATCGTGTTGGCCAGCCGTTTTCGTATCCGTTTACACGTTTCATAAGCCTTCTCGCTGTCGGCTTTAACAAGGACAATGACGAATTCATCGCCCCCGAACCGGGACACTAAATCGATTTTCCTGATTTGGCCCTTCAGTACGTCGGCCGCATCTTTCAAAACTTCAGTGCCGATCAAATGGCCGTATTGGTCGTTGATGGCTTTTAAATTATCCAGGTCGAAGAAAACCACGGAAAAAAAAGAAGGATAACGATTACAGCGCTCGATTTCATTTTGCAAAAAGTTTCTTAAATATTTCTGGTTGTAAGTCAAAGTGAGATCGTCTTTGACAGAATGAAATTCCAGGGTTTCGATTCTCAACAGCAGGTCCAACTGGACTAAAAAAATGCGGCCCAAATTGAGGAATAGTGGGAGAGAGAAGTCGAAGGCGCTTAACGGGGCGACAAACAAGTGAACCTGGATAAATTGACTTTCGGTCCGCTTGAAGATAAGAATTTCCTCGCCCGAACATCGATAGCCCATCTCATTATTCCCCTCAGCCCCGGTTTCCGCAAAAGCATAATTCGTCACGTCCAATTCCCGCGAGATCATTTTCTTTTTATTTTTAGCGCCGGAAGCGGGCGTTGGTTTGGAGCTTAACGCCCTGCATAAAGAACCGGCATGATAAGCCAGTCGCGCCTCTTTCATCATACCGGGATAATTCCGTTCGATTACCTTTAAAAACAGTTCCCATGCCCCGGTCACCGATGACATAGACTGCAGCGCCAACATAAATCGATACGCACTGTCATCGATATGTGAAATATCGATATCGCTGTCGGAATTCAATGTGACATCCAGGCTCATTCGTTCATTCGTTATTCATCGTAAATAGTAGCAAATTTTTCTAAAGTCGTCTCGCTGCCGGAAGCGGAAACAACCCTGAAAGTGATTTTGTGTTTCCCGATCCTGTTAAAATGAATAGTATGGATAAAAGTCCCGTCCGGGTTAACTTGTACCGGGGAATCATTGACGTACAACTGCGCGTTTTTATCCGTGACGCCCTCGATCAGCACCAGGTTGCCGTTGACATCCTGCGTTTTAATGGTTAATTCCGGCGGCTTCAAAACATTTTCCCGGTTGAACAGAGCCCCGGAAAGTTTCAACAATCCCATCGGGGAAGGCGCGCCTTCTCGACCGCTTCCCGGGTCATACGCGCATACTTGCCAGTAGAACGTACCGAAATCTTCGAATTGCAGCAAGTCAAGACTCAAACGGTTCGTGTTAACCTCTTTCTCATACAGTGTATTCTCCATTAATCTCGATGAATAAAGCCTGAAGATATACTTATAGGCGCCATTGACCACTTTCCAATCCAGTTTCACCACCGAATCCCCCGGTTGATCCATGATAATCTCTTTCTCCTCCGGGGAAATAGAGCCCGGCGCCGCCATGAGATAAGCAGTCGAGGTTTTCTGATTATTAGCAATTTCCAGGTAAGTGCCTGCTTGAAGGTTCATTGTCTCGTTCGCATTTTTCAATTTTAATTCACCCGCATAATTCCGGATTTTCGAACCGGTCGGGGTAACCAGCGCTCGCCCCGCATCTGAGAGGGTAATCACCTGGGAAAAAGAGGCAAGGGAAACTTCCACCACACCGTCGGCGCGTTCTTTACGCCAGGAAAAATCACCCAGGGAGAATCCTAATTCGTTGCTCCCGGGCCGGTAGTAGAGATAGGAATCCGGCTGCACAATAAAAGAGACGCCGGAAAAGAAAAATTCAAAAGCCGTATGCTGGTCAGTGGCCAGGTAGATATCGTCCGTATAGAGCATCTCTTTGATATCGAATTTTTGCGCCAGGAATATCTCACCGCGCTTGATAGGGTTTTTATCGCAATAAAGTCCACCACTGCCGGCAACCTGGGTGATTTTAAAAGCCGAAACCTTGCCGATCTCTGACTTAATTGGGGTTTTGAAGCTGTTAAAAGTCACAGCCGCAGCAATCGATATGATTAATACGATGACTAAAAAACCAAATCTTATTTTGTTCATGCCCATATATTATCAAAAATAGTCAACAAATGCAATGAAAAAGAGGATTATTTACTCGCTTTTTTTCACAAAATTGGATATAATACAACCTCAATATAATACTAAGCGAGGCTAAAAATGAAACATTCTGAAGAAGAGGAGCTTTTCGATTACCTGGAAGGGGTCGAGCAGCCGTTTACACTGGCCGAAGCTTTTAAAGCCGCGGGCTTGAAAAAAACAGCAAAGAACGAAGTTGAGATCTGCAACGCGATCCATGCTTGTAATTTTTTTGTGT
Source organism: Acidobacteriota bacterium (assembly GCA_030837085.1). Taxonomy (GTDB): domain Bacteria; phylum Acidobacteriota; class Aminicenantia; order UBA2199; family UBA2199; genus JAKAGC01. The sequence goes on from JAUPLE010000537.1 coordinate 4,362, forward strand.
CCTGGGAAAGCGTTTTTTATCCAAAAAGCGGTTTCCTAAAAAATTTCCTCATCCGCGTGCAGCCCAATGAATTTGAGATCAAGGAAGGCATATTTGTACCGGGGCACCGGTTATTGCCCTTTCATCCGCCCTGGATGTCCACGGATGATGTCGCTTTCCAGTATAAAGGTTCGCCGGTCAAGACCCAAACCAGGAAATTCAAAATGGATCAACTCATGTCTTTTATCTCACTAATGGATTTTCAAAAAGCTCCAATCCTTAATATCGAAGCCATCCTGGATGAGAATTCGGACCTGGAGTTCGAAGTCTGCAATATGAAAACCTTTTACAAAAAAAATAATTTTCAATTGGGCGACAGCATTATCATCGAACCCCTCAACCTTGAAGAAGGACTTTTCACTGTTCGCTTTGATGCGCGTGATTCCTATGAGAGCCACATATTCGAGATAAACAGGATCGATAAGAAGTTTATCGATACCCTGAAGAAAGTCCTGCAAATGGAACTGGTGTTCCCCAGCGCTGAAAAACAACTGCTTTATACCTATTTTTTGCTGTCCCGTGAGGAGGACGCCGCTCCCTGGACCATCCCCGGCACTGCCCTGATCCCCCTGTTGAAGAACGATGGCGAAATCGTCATATCTCCCCTAAGCGACGGCCGGGCTCTATTTCATTTTAAACACCAGGATGTGAAAGATTTAAGGGTCAACCCCGACCTTATGGAACTCGCAAACATGGCGTTGGAAGAGGCCGATGAAGAACCGGATTTCGATACCATCGACGGGATTTTGAAATTCCTCGGGAACAATAACGACATCGTAGTGGTGCGTGCGCTCTTATTAGATCAAATTGCCGGGCAAAAAAAATTCAGCTATAAAGCCGTCCAAGATTACCTGTTTGACGGGGCGCTGAAGCCATATATGCCCCCGGTACTCATAGACCTGTTTAAAGAGTTGGTCCGCGACGAGTTCTATGATCTCAAAAAATCCTTTGATCCCGCTTATGCTTTTTTACCCGTCACCACAGCCAGGAAAAAAATACTAGATGCCATGCTGCTAATCTCCAGGTTTTTAAGGTCCCTCGACGCCCAGGAGGTGCAGCCGGACAAGTTACCCCAGGACGATATGATGAACTTGATGCAACTGGACAGCGCCATGACGCAATTTTTATCCGTCATCGAAGCCGCCCAACTGGAAGGCGAAAACAACAGCGCTGAAGTCCGCGGCATCCTCAAAATGATCGATATTGCACTCACTCAATTGCCGATGGTATTCGATTTAATCCGTGAAAAAATAAATAGCTGAGCGCCAATCGCAAATTTGTAGGGAACAGGCACTGCCTGTTCCTATATAGAAAGTATGAGATTGAAATTTCGGACCGATTATTCGTACGAAATTTCAATTCCGGGCGAAAATACAGTCACTCCATATTACAATAAGGGCGGAATTTAAGAAAATTCCAATCCAAATGGAGGTAACGAAAATGAAACGATTTATCATCGTGTTACTTATGCTTCTTTTAATGACCATAAGGGCTTTCCCGGGCGAAACCCTTGAGAAGGAGTTCAACGCAGCTAAAGGCAAATGCCTGGATGTAGACCTGAAAATCGGCGGTTCCATAAGCATTAGTGGTTGGGAAAAGGACAAAGTAGCAGTAACCGTTCTATTTAAGAAGACCACGCCGGACCAGTGGGATATCAATTTCCGAGAAACCGCGGATGGGATCGAAATAGAGGCGACTTATAAAGGCAGCGAACATAACAATATTTCCAGCCCTGGTTTTGAAATTCGCACGCCGTCCCAATTCGATCTCAAAGTAAAAACCATGGGCGGGGACATCAATATCAAGGGCGTCACCGGCGAGATTACCGGTCGAACCATGGGCGGCGCGCTGGAACTGGCTAATTTAAAAGGAACCATCGATTTGAAAACCATGGGCGGCGATATTACGTTGAAAGATTCCGATATCGACGGCAAATTAAAAACCATGGGCGGACGCGTGTTGTTCGAGAATGTCACCGGCGATGTCAAAGGCTCATCCATGGGCGGCAACGTCATCTATACCAATGTCAAACCCAGGGAAAATAAGGACCGTAACGGCGATTTATCCGGCAAATCCGGCGAGGCAGTTAAGGTTTCCACCATGGGCGGCGACATCAATGTCAGCGATTCCCCCGACGGCGCCGAAGTCCATACCATGGGAGGCAACATCCATATTAAATCCGCCGGGAACTTCGTAAAAGCCAAAACCATGGGCGGTAATATCGCTGTCGATTCGATCGACGGCGCGATTAAAGCCACTACCATGGGAGGCAATATCACCGTTACCATGACCGGCGATCCCCAAAAAGGCGACCGCGATGTGAAACTGCAGTCCATGTCCGGCGATATTACCCTCACCGTACCCGAAGGTCTCTCGATGGATGTCGATATTGAACTGGCTTATACCAAAAATGCCCAAAAAAATTATGACATTGTCAGCGATTTCCCCTTGAAAGTGGAGAAGCCGGATACCTGGGAAGAAAGCAAAGGCACCCCCAGGAAAACGATTTACGGTAAAGCCCAAATTGCCGGCGCTAAACATAAAATAAAAATCAATACCATTAACGGAAATATTTATTTGAAAAAATTAAAATTGGAGAAATGAACATGGGAAAACCAAAGCGAGTCACATTGTTTCTCGTATTAACACTGGCCATCTTCTTCGTAAATATTGTCGCCGCTCAAGAAGTTGAGCCGCTTGAAAAATCCCCCAGAAAGGAGATTGATAAAACCTTTAAAGCCAGGGGTGTGGTAAAGATCCAGACCATGTCCGGAAGTTGTATTTTCAAAAAAGGCAAAAACGGTGAAATTTCAGTTAAAGTCAAATATGATCCCTCTGGCGGCATGTTCGAGCCCCAGATGGAAGAAGACCGGGCCGCTAATACCCTGGTTTTACGCGATAAATTCCAGGGCGGAGATGAAGGCAGCAATGCGCTGTGGATAGTTACCGTACCGGAAAAAACAAACATCAAATCCTCATCCATCTCCGGCAATTTTTCCGCTGAAGGATTAAACAGTGAGATTGCAGCCAAAACCGTTTCCGGTGATATCTACATAAAAAATTGCAGTGGGAATTTGCACATAGCCTGTGTGAGTGGCGGCATTAACGCGGAGAACCTTAAAGGTTCCCTCCAACTTAAAGGAATTAGCAGCGATATGGAACTGAACAAACTTTCCGGGAAAATGGAAATCAATACTGCCAGCGGCGAGATCAAAGCCACGGAACTGGAAGGAGAAATTTCATGCGCGGTCGCTTCAGGGGATGTTTTGATTAAGAAAGCCCAGGGCGGATTCA
>JAUPLE010000538.1 GCA_030837085.1 Acidobacteriota bacterium
AACATACAGGGGATACGGGGAATTTGTTTCACCAGGTAAAATACATAGATCCAGAGGGTGCATGTCCCTGTGACCAGAAAATAAACCAGGGGGAGGTTCAACTCCCCCTTTGTCCGATTGATACGTACTAATTTCACCGGAGGGATTTATTAAACATCGTCATAAAGCCGGTCGCTCCAACCATCATGATAATCATTAAAACACAGAAACAGCACAACACAACAGGAGCGAGAACGGCAAAGGCCGCTTTCCCGGTATCTGTTTTATGGGCTTCGGTTAAGCCGATAATGGCCAGGACCAATCCATAAATCGTTGCGATCAGGCTGCCGCAAAAGGGGAGGAATTCCGCAAGATGGGTTACCATACCATAGGCGACCACGTTAAATGTCGTTTCAAAATTTTTGTTGGCGCCTTTTGCTATCATCAGAAACAAGTGATAAATGCCGGCCATAATAAATAACCCGAATACGATAAAAACAGGGGCAAGGATGAGTGTAAACACAAAATCCATTGAACTCCCACCGGAGATAAGTCGTTCCCAATCAACTCCCTCCAGGTCAGGCATGTGTTGCTGTAAATAACCAAATATCGATCTATTGACGACGTTTCCCCACCTGGCGCTGGCAATTGCCGCAGTCCAGCCAATCATCACCGCAAACAGGAGGGGTCTGCCTATGGCGCCGTCCATTTTGTAATCCCTGAAAAAACGGGTAGGCTCAAATATGACCATTCTCATTGTTTCAAAAAGACCGGTGAAAAATTCCTTGTTTGGGTCCTCAAAGGGAACGATTAGTTTAGGGGGCTCAATAATACTCCCCTCTGGTGAAGCGGGTAACTGCTCAGTATGATCATCCTGGTTCATTATTTCCTCCTTTTTTAATCATAGATGGATTGTATCAAAATCCCAGGAGGATTTCAACATGCCTCTGTAAAAATAGCCCAAAAGGCGCAAATGTGCAAATGTACAAAGGCATGAAGGATTTTTGAACGCCGGCCGACGGGAAATAAATAGAATACCGACACTTTCATATTGACAAAAAGACATTTTATCATTAGAATTAACTCTTAACTAATTAGGAGGAAATATGGCATTAAAAATTATTGACACATGTATTAGCTGCGGCGCTTGTGAAGCCGTTTGCCCGGTAGAAGCAATCAAACAGGGCGACGAATATTATGTAATCGATGGATCAAAATGTGTGGAATGCGTAGGCCATTTTGATACGCCCCAGTGCGCGGATGTCTGCCCCACCGACTCTTGCGTAAAAGAATAGTACTCAAAAAGCTTAACACTTACACACCCCAAAACAGGTTATAGTTCCATAGTGCGGAGAAATCAGCGGTAAAAAGGGCAGACCAATGGTCTGCCCGATATTTAGAATCTATTTCTATTTGGAAAGAAATCAAGCTGTCCCAAAAAAAGGACGGTTTTAAAATACATGGATGGCAAGGAAATTGCTATCCTATCTCGGAGGTGTAACATGAGAAAACGATTAATAATAGTCTTAAGTATTTTGCTGTTAAATACATTAGTGTTTGCAGAGTATCAGGACCAGGAGGAATATCAAGCCCAATACTACGATAATGCCAGGGTCCTCCGCGTCAAATATGCACAAGGAGAAACCTATGTCCAACGCAGTTATGATGAAGGATTTGAAGAGGCCACTGTAAACCTTTCAATATTTGAGAAGGACAAAGTAGGCACCACTGCTGGCCGGGTTGAAATCTACCTGGGCCGCCTGAATTTCTTACGTCTGGATTACGATACCGAAGTTGAATTCGAACGGGCGCCGGAATTACGGAAAACCGATATGACCCTTAGAGTCAGAAAAGGCGGTATCTACCTGGATATTCGAAGTCTCGATAATGAAAGGGATGTAGAGGTTCAAACCCCTGACTGCGGCGTATTCCTTTTGAATAGAGGTTTGTACAGGATCAATGTCACTGAAGGCGGTGAGAGCGAAGTCCTGGTCTACGAAGGCCTCGCTGAGGTCTCAGGCTACGATTACAGCCGTAATGTTCGCGAAAATCAAAAAATCATCATGAGGGATGGCCGTGTCACTGAGAGACCTTTCTATTTCTATGCAGCCAATACCGATGAATTCGATCGCTGGAACCATACCAGAAACAGATCCAATGGCTATGCCCGCTACGGCGTCTCCCGTTACCTGTCCAACGGATATGAAGACTATGAGTACGAGTTATCCCGCAGCGGGCGATGGGTCTACAATAACTCTTGCCGGGAATATACCTGGATACCTTATAATATAGGCTCCTCCTGGCGCCCCTATTATCACGGCCGCTGGCACTGGAACCCCTTTTACGGTTATGTCTGGAACTCTTATGATTCCTGGGGATATTTCACCCACCACTACGGCCGCTGGGAATGGGACCACTATTACGGCTGGTACTGGATCCCCGGCTATCGCTGGTCGCCGGCATGGGTCTATTGGTTCTGGGATAACGACTATTACGGCTGGTGCCCCGTGAGCCGGTGGAACCGACCCGTCATTATCATTAACAATCACTGGAACAGACACCATGACTACCATAGACACGGTATCCCCGCTCATTCCAGGTCAACGGTTATCATTAAGAAACATCAATTGGGTGCGGCCCATATCGATCGTGTGGCCCTTAACAAATCAACCCTGCGGGAAACAGCGATCAAGGCCCATGGCTTTGGCCCCAAAGAAAGACCCTCAAATGAAACCATAAGAGTTATCAATGCCAGGGGAAATACCGTACTCTACAAAAAAAGCGGTTTCCAGGAAACTCAAAACTATCAAACCGTAAAACCCGGACAGGCTCTTGCTAAAACTGCCAAAGAATCGGAGTTTATGTACAAGGACAGCGGCAGCAAAGCTACTGAAAACAATGCCTTTAAATATTCCAAAGGTTCAACGTCCGAAAAAACACTTCTACCGCGAACTTTCGGCAGAGAAGGCAGAGAGAACCCGATAGAAAAAAAGGACGCCCCCGAAGGCGCCTCTTCCGGATTTTCATACAAATCGGATACTGCAAAGAAAGCCGAGAAATCCAATGAGGCAGCTTCAACAGTATCTGAACGAACTTTCGGCAGAGAAGGCAGAGAAACCAGGATAGAAAAAAAGGACGCTCCCGAAGGCGCTTCTTCCGGGTTTTCATCTAAATCAGATACGGCAAAGAAAGACGAGAAATACGGTGAGAAATCTTCATCAGGTTCCGATGATAGGGAAAAAAGCCGTTCCGTAGATACGCCGAAAACCCAATTTAAACCCAGCGAACCAAAGGAAACCAAGAAAACGACATCCGGTACGTTAGGCGGTAATTCTTCTTCCGGGACTGCACAAAAAGCGAAAGAGAAAGAAAAAGAAAAAGAGAGAGATAAAGAAAAGGGCTCTTCAGGTTTCTCCCCTTCCGAAAGGTACTCCCCATCCAGTAAACCCAGTGCTTCCGATAACTCTTCTTCCTATCGATCCTCCTCTTCCTCCCGGAACAATTCATACAACTCCTACAAGTCATACAAAGATACAGCCTCTAAAAGCCGAAACGCCGGTTCCTCTTCCGAAACGTATGTCCCGTCATATCGCTCAAGATACTCCAGTACATCCGAGAAATCATCCAGTCCAGGGACCTCCACTCCCCGGGAAAGACTAAGCTATTCTTCTTACGGTTCTTCCGCCTCTTCCGCCTCTTCCTCCTCTTCCACTTCTTCCACCTCTTCCACTCCCAGGTATTCCTCACCGTCACGATCCTACTCTTCCTATTCACAGTCCTCATCTTCTCATTCTTCATATTCCGCGCCAACTTCCTCCCGCTCCTCTTACTCCGGTTCTCACTCCGGTTCCTCTTCCCATTCCTCAAAATCCGGCTCCTCTTCCTCCCACTCCTCTTCCTCCCACTCCTCTCGCTCTGCCTCTTCGTCATCCGGCTCCCACAGCAGCGGCAGCGGCACCGCGGTTAAAAAACACAATTAATTTTAAATAATGTCTTCGACGACCAGGGGCCCTTTTATAAAAGGGCCCCTGGACCCTCCCAAAATTTTTGATCCCCCCCCAAACATACAAATGAATTTAGACCAAAAAAACTCTTGACAATCTTTTTCCGATAGATTAATATTTATCCTTCTGATTTAATAACCCTATTTTCTAAGGAGGAACTATGAAGTATAAATTTATCATTTTCCTTTTGATATGCCCTCTCTTTTTCATATCCTGTGAGAAAAAAGAGGTAACAAAAGAGGACGCCATGGGAATAATAAAAAATTATGAAAAGATGGATATCGTAAAAGCAAAGGTGGATAAAATGGCCCCAGTCGAAATCACCTACGACTCCACCGGCTTATCCGAAAATGACAAGAAAGCCCTGGACCTCATCGTAAAAGCAGCCCAATACATGGACGATATTTTCCTGGGACAGGTCTACAGCAAAAACGAAGCCCTCCGCACTGAATTGATGAAAAAAGATAACCCGGATTATGCAGCGCTGGGAGAACTCTTTAAAATTCATATGGGCCCCTTTGACCGCCTCGAAAACCACAAGCCCTTTCTTAACCTGGAAGAAAATAAACCGGCCGGCGCTAATTTTTATCCCGCGGATATAACCAAAGAAGAATTTGAAGCCTATATCAAGGCCCACCCCGAAGATGAAAAATCCTTTACAGCAGAACGTACCCTCATCCGCAGACAAAATGGCAAATTGGTGGCCATCCCCTACGCCGAAGCCTATAAAGAATTCCTGGAACCCACGGCAAAATTACTCAAAGAAGCAGCGCAATACACAGAGAATCCCTCATTGAAAAAATACCTCGTTTCCCGCGCCGATGCCTTTGCCAGCGATGACTACTACCAGAGCGATATCGATTGGGTCCTGTTAAAAGACCATAAAATCGAAGTAGTTATCGGCCCATACGAAGTTTACGAGGACGGCTTGTTCGGGTACAAGTCCTCATTCGAAGCCTTCGTTTCCCTGGTGGACGAAGCGGAAAGTAAAAAATTGCAAGTACTGGGAACATACCTGGACGACATGGAAAAAAGCTTGCCCATCGATGATCAATACAAAAACTTTGCCAGGGGCAAAAGCTCACCCATTATGGTGGTTAATGAAGTATTTACTGCCGGCGACACCAAAGCAGGCGTCCAGACCACGGCCTACAACCTGCCCAACGACGAACGCGTCCGCGAATCCACCGGCAGTAAAAAAGTCATGCTTAAAAATATCGCCCAGGCTAAATTTGAAAAATGCTGGATACCTATCGTAAAAGAAGTACTATCCGAAGCAGACCTGCCCTTCTGCTCCTTCGATTCTTATTTTAACCACGTCTTAATGCACGAAATAGCCCACGGCCTCGGCCCCGGCAACATCGAAAAAGATGGCAAGAAAACCTCGGTGAATAAAGAATTAAAAGAGTTATATTCCATTATCGAAGAAGCTAAGGCCGATATCGTGGGCCTCTATTGTTATCAATTGATGCTGGATAAAGGCATATTCCCCAAAGAACTGGAAAAGAATATCTACGTAACTTACCTGGGCGGAATCTTCCGCAGCGTGCGCTTCGGCATCGAGGCCGCCCACGGCGGCGGAAACGCCATCCAACTCCACTATATACTGGAAAAAGGCGGCTTCTCCTTCGACGATAAAACCGCCCGTTTCAAACTCAACCCCGATAAAATCAAAGAAGCCGTCAAGCAATTGGCCCATGATATTTTGATAATCGAAGCCCTGGGCGATTATAATAAAGCCAAAGAAATGATCGCTAAATACTGCGTCATTTCTCCCCAATTGAAACAGGCATTGGATAAACTTGTCCATGTGCCCGTCGATATCAAGCCCATTTATGCCATAGAAAAATAGCAAGGATTTTTAATTAACCTCTTGGAATTTATTTAAAATATGCTATTAATAGAGGGTACGCATTTTTAGGAATATTTCAGTTTCAGGAGGGCAAGAATGAGGCTGTGTAAAATTTTAGTTTTTTTATTCGCAGTGGTGACGGTAGGTTTCCAGGTCGGCAGCGCAGCGCCGCAAGGTACAACTAATTTTAATATGACCAATTTCAGCAAAGCCTGGGATGAATATACAACAAATCCCACCAAAGAAATGGCCTTGCAACTCTATGAACTACTCCCCCCGGGTAAAATGACCCCGGGAGGACTCCAGCCAGATATCAAGGACAAAATTCTTTCGAAGCTGAATGTAATTGAAAGCCAAATTTACAGCGGTGAACGGAATGCATTAAAAGTGGCTTTTCGCCTGTTCAACATTGCCGATAATGAGATACAAACGGCATTGGTCAAAATCATTGGCTACCTCTTACGTTTCGACACCAAATTATTCCTGGAAGAGTTGATGCTCCATGAAGCGCTGGTCCCAGACCTGGGACAGTTGGTATGCAGTTTCCAACAAACTTCACCCGATGATAAAGCCCAACAGGAACTGGAGAGAAATATAAGACTAAAATCACTGGGCTATATCGAAGATAAAGAGCTCAAAGACATCAAAAAGAAATGTCTTAAAATCCTCAAGGATTTGAAAATCCAGTAATGTAGAGTGGCTTTTTGCCCTTGCGCTTATTATTTTTTCTTTAAGCGGTCATAAAGCGCCAGGTAATCGGATGTCACTTTTTGCGGGTCCAGGGCTAAATACTCCGCGTATTTTCTTAAAAACACTTTGACATATCCCTGGGGTGGCAGCAAATCCAACCGTTCCAGTTCGATATTTTTAAGATGGCCCACAGGGACCCCGGTAAAAAGAGCAATCTCTTTCAAATCCACACCCAGGACTTCCCGGATCACTTTTAAAGCATTCCCGCTGTAAACCGCAAATTCCGGGACATTGTGGGTTACTGCCCACTGCCTGGTAGATGCAGCCTTTTCTTTTTCTTCCACCTTATAATATTCTTTCAAATGAGTATACGCATCTTCTATTCGGTTGAGTATTTCCAGACGGTTTTCATCCGAAATTTCGTCCAGGACGGGGATTAGTACCGGCGCTTCTGAAGCGTACAACTTTTTCAGGTGCCAATAAGCGTTCTTAACCTCCTGGAAAGAGGCGTCAGGATTGATCT
>JAUPLE010000539.1 GCA_030837085.1 Acidobacteriota bacterium
ATTCAAATACCCTACCGCTAAACTGGAACCGGCCAAACAAAGTTCACCCGTTACTCCGATGGGCGTTAAACATTGATATCGATCCAGTATATATACCGCTATATTATTGCATGGCCTGCCGATCAACGCCCTGGTACTATGGGATTTGAGTTCATATGCAGTCGAATTGACGCTGTTTTCCGTCGGCCCGTATTCGTTAAATATACGCACGTGGGGTAATCGTTCAAAATGCTTCCTGATCAACTCATCCGAGAAATTATCCCCGGCACAGCAGATCATTTTAATATATTTCAAATCCGCGGCAATCTCTTCCAACATGATATTGTAAAAAATCGGCACCACAATAAAATGACTGACCCCCTGGGAGACAATGATTCTCCTGAGAGCCGCCAGGTCGGTTCGCTCTTCATCCCTTATCAACACCAACCGCGCACCACCCAATAACGGCGTAAAAATATCCGTCACCGAGCTGTCGAAAAAATAAGGCGGCACTTGCAATGAAACATGACCGGCCGCATATTCATAATTATTCTTTCGCCAGATAATCGTATTAACAATGGTCCGATGCTTCACCAACACACCTTTGGGAATCCCCGATGAACCGGAAGTATACATGACATAAGCGGCGTCGTCGACGTCGCCGATGTCGCCGCCGGTTGGCCGTGACGCGGGATATCCATTGATCGCCTTTTGCAGGACATCCATACACAAAATCGAACGAAGCCCCCGGCATTCCGCCTGCACCCCGGCAATCATGGGTAAATATTTTTGCTGCGAAGCAACGACTTCGATAGATGCATCATTGAACACGATCCGTAACCGTTCCGCCGGCAGCGAAACATCCATCGGGACATAGGCGCACCGGGCTTTCATTACACCCATAAGGACGATGATCAGTTCAATGGAACGATCCATTAATACCACGATCCTATCGCCCACCTGCACCTGCTTTTCATGACGTAAATACTTCGCCAGTTGATTGGCCCGCTCATCAAAATGACGGAACGTCAGACAGTGATTTTCAAATACCAGCGCCGGATGATCCGGGAATTGGTCCACCTGCTCCTCGAACAATTGATAAATCGTTTTATTATCCGGGTATGGAACGGCAGTATCATTAAAATCCATGATCAATTGCTTTTTCTCTTCATCAGTGAGCATGTTTATCTTCGCCAGTAGCTGTTCCGAATCCCAGGCTGCAGCGGTTGTAATATTCTCCAGGTAGTTTGCAAATCGCTGGATGGTCTCTCGTCTAAACAACTGCGTACTGTATTCCAGCGTACATGAAATACAATCATCGCTTTCATCGCATACCAGGGTTAGATCGAATTTTGCCGTATCCCGCTCATATGGGAAAGGTCCCAGTTTCAAACCCGGGATTTCCATCGTCGGCGAATCCATGTTTTGTAAGATGAACATCGTATCAAACAAAGGATTATGTCCGGCATCCCTGTTATGCACTACTTTCTCTACCAGTTTGTCATACGGGTAGTCCTGGTTGGCAAACGCATTTATCGTGTTTTCTTTTACTTCTTCCAGGAAGGTTCGAAACCTCTTTTCAAGGGCAGGAGCATTTTTCAGCGCCAGGGTATTGACAAACATACCGATGACCTGTTCCAGGTCGGCGTGGTGTCGGCCGGCAGTGGGCGTCCCTACGACAATAATTTCCTGGCCGCTGATTTTCGCTAAAAAGATATTGTAAATAGCCAATAATGCCATGTACAATGTGACCCCGTGTTGTAATGCCAGGTCATTCAACGCCCGGGTAAGTTTGCCGTCCAACTCGAAATTCAAAACACTTCCTGCAAAATTATTAACCTTGGGCCTCAAATAATCGACGGGTAAATCCAATACAGGTATTTCATCCTGGAATTCGCCAAATTCCTTTAACCAGTAGTCTTGCTGTTTCCTAATTTCCTCTTGCCGCTGTTTTTCCCACACCGCGTAATCTTTGTAATGGAGCCGAAGTTGGGGTAATTCCCGACCATCATAAAGAGTCATGAATTCTTTCACCAATACGGCCATGGAAGTTCCGTCGGAAATAATGTGATGCATATCTACCAGTAATACATACTTTTCTTCTTCTAATTTTACCAATTCCACACGCAGTAATGGTGCTTTCGAAAGATCGAAAGAGCGGATAAAATGATTCGGTATATTCATGAATGATGAATGATGAATTTTGTTTTCTTCGTGTCTCTTCGCGTCCTTCGCGGCTAAATCAAAATATTCGATTTCAAATTCCACATTATCATGAATCCGCTGCACAGGTTCATCATCTATCATATGGAAGGATGTTCGCGCGCTCTCATGCCTCCGGATTAGCTTAACAAAGGTTTCTTTCAATCTTTCCACGTCAATTTTCCCTTCCAGTTTCAGAACCTGGGACAAATTATACGCCGTGCCCGTTTCTTCCATCACCTGGAGAAAATACAAACGCTTCTGCGCAGAGGATAATGGATAATATTCCTTTTTTTCAACCGGTTCAATCCGGATGTACTTTTCCCCGGCCGCGAAATTGATATAATCGGCCAGCCCCCTGATGGTGGGTCTTTTAAATATCTCCGCCAACGGGACTTTCACATCAAATGCTTTATGCATTTTCGCCGCAAGAATCGTCGCTTTTAGCGAATGGCCGCCTACCTGGAAAAAATTATCATCGATTCCTATCGATGTTTGCAATTGAGATGCATCGGCTGTGCCTTTACCTAAAATTTCAGACCACAACGCTGCTAATTTTCTTTCAATCCCATTCCGTGGTGCAGTAAAATTATCGCCCGCTTTCAATTCCGGTTTCGGCAATACTTTACGGTCTATTTTCCCATTAGCCGTTAAGGGCATCTTCTCTATCTGAACAAAATAGGACGGGATCATATGATCCGGCAGCTCTTTCAACAGGAACTGCCTCAGCCCGGCAGCGTCATATTCTCTATCGGAAACGACATAAGCACAAATATATCTATCTCCGCTCTCTTCTTCTTTTATCACTGCCGCGGCCTCTTTTATGCCGGTGTGTTTCAAAATGCGATTCTCTATTTCTCCCAGTTCGACGCGGAATCCCCTGATTTTTACCTGGTTATCGATTCTTCCTAAAAAATCAATATTGCCGTTTGACAACCAGCGTGCAAGGTCGCCGGTTTTGTAAAGTGGTGAGTGGTGAGTGGTGAATGGTGAGTGGTTAATAATCAAAAGTTTTGGGGGGGCCAGGGGGGCTTTTTCAAAAGCTCCCCTGGTCAAAATAAATCTTTCCGCGGTTAATTCCGGGCGGTTCATATAACCTCGTGCAATCCCTTCTCCCCCGATATACAATTCACCGATTACTCCCAATGGCACAGGTTTCCTAAACCTGTCCAAAAGATATATAATTGTATTACCGATCGGTTTTCCGATAGATAATCGAGAAGCAAACGTATTGGTATCTTTAATCAATTTCTCGATCGATGTAACCGTTGTTTCCGTGGGGCCATATTTATTATAAAAATCACAATTCCTGCCCCACTTTTCAGCCAAAGAGATCGGGCAAATATCTCCGCCGGAAACGACCCGTTTTAATTGCGGTGCATGTCGCAAATGAATGCCGTTTAAAAACGAAGGCACGGCGTGAATATGAGTAACCTGGTGACGGAATACAAATTTCTCAAATTTATCCACATCCAGCAAGGTGCTCTTATCGATTAATACTAAAACTGCTCCGCTGGATAAGGCTGTAAATATTTGCTCTACGGATGCATCGAAACAAATAGTGGAGAATTGCAATATTCGATCCGATTTGTTTATCTTAAAAAAATTATCCTGGTTGCATATCAAATTCACCGCCGAGCGATGCTGCACCAGGACTCCCTTGGGCCTTCCCGTGGAACCGGAAGTGTATATTATATAAGCGAGATGATTTGAATAACGAAAATGCCCTCGGCGGGCAGGGGGCTTTTTTGAAAAATCGCCCCCTGGACCCCCAAAAAACTTTTCATTAACCAAAAGTTTTGCTCCGCTGTCCTTCAACATGTAATCGATCCTTTCCTGCGGATAATCCGGATCAATGGGTAAATACGCGCCGCAGGATTTCAATATGCCCAGTATCCCGATTATCATTTCAACCGAACGTTCCATCATGAGACCTACAATGGTGTCCGGGAGAACGCCTTTTTCGATTAACACCCCGGCCAATCGATCGGATTGTTCGTTTAATTGGCGGTAGGTTATTTGTAAATATGTTGGGGATATTTGTAGAGACGTTGCGCGCAACGTCTCTACAGCGGTTGCCCCTACAAGGGCGATGCGATCAGGATTTTGTTCAACCTGTTCTTCAAATAATCGATGAATGGTTTTGTCTTTGGGATATTCTACATATGTATTATTAAAATCATATAATAGGCGCTCCTTCTCCTCTGCTGTTATGATTTCAAAATCAGATATTCTTCGGTGCTTGTTTTCCACCGCGCCATGAATGATATTGATGAAATAAGTAATAAACCGCTCAATGGTTTCACGTTTAAATAACTTTGTACAGTAGTCAAGTGTAAACAACAGTTTCCCTTCTGTTTCCAGGCCGTTTAAAATCAGATCAAATTTTGCTGTTTTGTTTTCGTATTCACAGGGAAGCAATGTCAAACCGGGGATATCGAATTTTTGCGTACCCGTATTCTGCAGCGCAAACATGGTATCAAACAGCGGGTTTCGGCTTAAATCCCTGGTCACCGCCACTTCCTCTACCAGGTCTTCATACTGGTACTCCTGGTTCTCAAGGTCTTTTAATGTTTTTTCTTTTACCTCTTGTAAAAAATAGCTGAAATTCTTTTCCCCTGCTGGGTAAACTCTCAATGCCAGTGTATTGACAAACATACCGATGATTTTTTCCAAATCGCTGTGCCTGCGCCCGGCAACGGGAGAACCTATTACGATATCTTCCCGGCTGCTGAGTTTTGCCAGGAAGATACTATATAATGCTAACAATACAATATACAACGTCGCCCCAGTCTCCAACGCCATTGCCTTTAATATACCAGAAGTTTCACTGCTTACTTCAAAATTGACCCGTTCTCCGTCAAAAGCCTGGACATCAGGACGCGCATAATCGGTCGGCAGTTCCAGGACCGGGATTTCTCCTTCATATTCCTTTTTCCAGTATTCACCTTGCGCCAGGATTTTTTTACTTCCTCTCTCCCGGTTTTGCCATTCAGCATAATCTTTGTACTGGAGTTTCATTTCCGGCAATTCTTTTCCCGAGTAGAGTGATGAAAAATCCTGCACCAAAACGTCGATGGATACACCATCCGATATAATGTGATGCATGTCCACCAATAATAGATGTTCTTCCTCCGCCAATTTCACCAATCCCAACCGCAGTAAGGGCGCTTTCGAAAGATCGAAAGGACGAATGAACTCTTTAATAAAATCTTTTGAAAGCCCACCTTTTTGAAAAAAGGTGGGGCCAAAAACTTTTGTTAAGTTTTTTTCTTCACTGTCCCCTGACTCCTGACCCCTGACCCCTAATACCCGCTGCACCGGCTCTTCATCCACCATATGAAAGGATGTCCTGAGACTCTCATGCCTCTGTATTAACCTGTTAAAAACATGTGTCAGTCTCTCCGGATCAATTTTCCCTTCCAATTTCATCATCCGCGGCATATTATACGTGATGCCATTTCCTTCCATTACCTGGAGAAAATACAAACGTTTCTGCGCCGAAGATAACGGATAAAACCACTTTTTCTCCACCGGTTCGATCTCCAGGTGCTGCTCTTTCGCCGTTCCTTTGATATATTGAGATAATCCCCTGATGGTCAGTGCCTTGAAGAAATCCGCCAGCGGAACATTGACATTGAATTCTTTATGAATCTTTGCGGCTAATGTCGCCGCTTTCAATGAATGACCACCTAGATCAATAAAATTTGCCTCGACGCTGATTTTGCTCTCATCCTTACGCAGCACTTCCGCCCATATTTTCAACAATTTCTTTTCCGTTTCATTGGCAGGGGCAATAATATTTTCTTCAACTTCTATTCCAGGCTCAGGCAAACTGTTGCGGTCTATTTTCCCTCTTGCAGTTAGCGGGAAACGTTCCATTGTCACAAAATAGGCCGGTATCATATAATCCGGCAATTTTTGCGCCAGGTATTCCCTTAATTCCGATACCGTAAATGGCCGGCGCGGGATAATATAGGCGCACAAATAGCTGTCCTTACTGTCATCTCCCAACGGCAATACCAATGCGTCCTTGATTTCCGGGTGCTTTAGCAAATGATGTTCGATATCTCCCGGTTCTACCCGGTATCCCCTGATCTTTATTTGGCGGTCGGTCCGCCCCAGGATGTCCAGGTTCCCGTCCGCCAATATTCGCCCCAGGTCGCCGCTCCTGTAAATTAAATCTCCATGGTCAGTCCCGAATGGATTGACAATAAATTTCTCCCGGTTCAATCCCGGCGCATTGAAATAACCGCAGCTTCCAAAAGGTGTACGAATACATATTTCACCCGGCGTGAGCGGGGCGCACATATTCCTATTTTCATCCAAAATAATAATCCGCGCGCCCGGCAGTGGTTTGCCTACCGGTATTCTCTCCCGTTTTATATCCGCTGGGGTTATGGGATAATAAGCTTTGCTCATGGTGGTCTCGGTCGGTCCGTAACAATTCAGCAATTGAACGCGCTCACCAAAAGTATCATACCACTCCACCAGGTCGGAAGGATTGGTTTTTTCTCCTGCCAGTAAGATATATTTCAAGTTTCGAAAATAAGTGGGGGGCGGGGCGCTGGAAATCATTAACCGGAATAACCCGGTTACGCAATGTATCAGGTTGATGCGCCGCTGTTCGACATAGTATGCCAACTGGGCTGCATGACGAACGATGTCCTCATTCGCCGGTATACAAACCACGCCCCCGGCCAACAACGGAGCAAACACATCTCTTAAAAACGGGTCAAAGCCCGGAATGGTAAATTGCGCCGCGTGAAAACCAGGAGTTATCCCCAATGTCGTTATTTCCCAACTGATAAAATGCAGCAATCCCCTATTTTTACCCAGGGTGGCTTTGGGCTCCCCCGTGGAACCGGAAGTAAAGTGAATATATAGGGGGTCCTCCGGGTTATAGAGCGCCATCCTTTTATTATCCTCAATTCCTTTTTCTCCTTCCGCATCAAAATCGAAACAGGCAGGATCAATGAATTCCACGTCCGGGTTTTGCTTAAAGCGGCGGGCATTGTCTTGATCGATGAACATATACCTCAAACCTGTGACCTGGATCATCTCCTCCAGCCGTTCCGTCGGGTAACCGGGGTACAGTGGGACGATGACACAACCCGACTTGATAATACCCAGGAGAGTAATGATTAATTGGAGCCGGTGGTTGATTAACATCCCGATGAATGTGTGCCCGGCTATTCCTTTATTCAAAATCCAGCGGCAGACAACATCGGACCTCCGGTCCAGTTCCGCATAACTCAGCGAGCTTCCGCCATATTCCAGGGCAATGTTATCTTGATATTTTAAAAGGCTTTGTTGTAAACGAGTTTGAAATATACAATCTTCCATTATTGGGGCGGCTTCGTGTTGCAGGTCCTGGTTTAATTGCGACAGCATGGCGGTTCGCCTTTCTTCCGAGATGATGTTTATCTCCGCTAATGGCTGGCCGGGATTTTTTATCACGGAAGATAGGATGACTTTGAAATAATCGATAATGAGTGCAATGGTTGCTTGCGTAAAAAGTTTCTCACGGAAGGTTATTCCGAATGACAAATCATGGCCGATCTCCTCTGCATAAAGGGACAAATCGAATTTTGTCGTGGGATTTTCAAGCTCGACGTTTTTTATTGCCAGGCCCGGTATGTGGATTTCCGGTTTTTCCAGGTTTTGCAGGATAAACATCACATCGAATAACGGGTTTCGACCGTCTCCCCTTTTTAACTCCAATCGATCCACCAGGTCGTCGAACTGGTAATCCTGGTTTTCAAAGGCGTTTAAAACCTTTGTTTTTACATCCTTAAGGAATAATTTAAACGGTTTATTACCGCCGGGAAAATTCCTCAGCGCCAGGGTATTGAGGAACATCCCGATTATTTTTTGCAGTTCCTCCTGGAAACGACCCGCTGTAGGCGCACCGATAATAATATCCTCTCGATCGGTCAATTTATATAATAGCGTGTAATAAGCAGATATCAGGAGCATGTATAAGGTGACTTCCTCTTGCCGCGCCAGTTTATTTAAGGATTCGGTTTCGTTGTTGGAGAGTGCAAAATTAACCCGCTTTCCCACAAAGTCCTGGACTGTGGGGCTTGTGTAATCATAGGGGAGATTAAGCACCGGTATTTTGCCTTCAAACTCCTTGAGCCAGTAGGCTTCCTGTTTTTTTACCCGTTCACTGTTTTTTTCGTGATCTTGCCATTGGGCCCAATCACGATATTGGATTCGCAAAGGTTCCGGGTCTTCCCCGGCAATCAACGTCATAAATTCGTTTACCATTATTCCAATCGAAATCCCATCCGAAATGATGTGATTCATGTCTACCAATAATATGTGCTCTTCCTCTTCCAATTTCACCAATCCCACCCTCAGTAATGGCGCTTTCGAAAGATCGAAAGGACGAACGAAAGATTGAATATAATGATGAATGATGAATGATGAATGATGAATTTGGTTTTCTTCGTGTCTCTTCGCGTCCTTCGTGGCTAAATCAAAATATTCGATTTCAAATTTCACTTCGTCATGAATCCTCTGTACAGGTTCCTCATTCAGCATATGGAAAGATGTTCGCAAGCTTTCGTGGCGGTGGATTAATTTTTTGAAGATTCCTTCAAATTTAACGCTATCCAATTCCCCTATCAGCGTCATTACTGCCGGGATATTATACACGGTACTGTCCGGGTCCATTTGTTGAATGACATATAATCTTTTCTGGGCTGAAGAGAGAACATAATATTCCCTCTTCTCAGCGGATTCTATTGAAATGTATTTGTAGGGGTCTGCTTTTTTCTCGATATATTGGGCTAAATCTTTTAATACAGGCGCCCTGAATATTTCCAACAGCGGTATATTTACATTAAATTTTCTGTGTATACGAGCGGCCAATAGGGCTGCTTTTAAGGAATGGCCTCCCAGGTAGAAGAAATTGTCACGGATACTGATTGTTTGTTTGCCGATACCCAGGGCCTCCGACCATATTTCCACCAATGCCTCTTCGATGCTGTTTCGGGGGGCGACATAGGTTTTTTCCTCTTTTATTATTTCCGGTTCAGGCAGGCTGTGGCGGTCCAATTTCCCAATAGGAGTTAAGGGGATTTTATCCAGCGGCACGAAATAAGCAGGGATCATGTAGTCGGGTAACTCCTCCGCCAGGCTATTCCTCAACTTCGAAATATCCAATTCGATTCCTGGGTGTAATACGATATAGGCGCACAGGTACTTTTCTCTATTCGCCTCCTGCTTCACCATAACAATCGCATCCTTTACAAACTCGATCTTTTTTAAATGGTTCTCAATTTCCCCGGGCTCCACGCGAATTCCCCGGATCTTTACTTGATGATCGATGCGGCCCAAAAATTCGACATCTCCGTTAGGAAGCCACCGGGCCAGGTCGCCGGTATTGTATACCAGGGGGTGCTTTTGAAAAAGCTCTTTATAGGCACCCCGCGCCGCGGGGCCCTGGTCCCCCGCAAAACTTTTGTTTTTTTCATCCCGGTCATCCCGATAATCCCATAAATCTTGGTCAAATTTTTCTACTGTTAGTTCGGGATTGTTCAGGTATCCCCTGCCGACCTGTAATCCTCCCGCATATAATTCCCCGACCACGCCCATGGGAAGTAAATGTTTCTCCTTATCCAGGATATAGATACCTGTGTTCATGACCGGCGTCCCAATGGACGGGAATTCCGGGATATATCCCTGGGGCGTCATGGTTAAAACGGTTACTACATGCGTTTCTGACGGCCCGTAATGATTATGCAAGTAGATTTTCGCCTCTTTCAAATGATTTCGGAATTTATCGTCAACAATCACCTGCTCGCCCGCTGTCTGGATATGCGTCACACTGGCGGGGAAAGTATTTATATATTCATCATGACTGAAAATTAACCTCAGGATAGCCATGGGCATGAATAATGTCCTAATCTTATTTTTCGCTATAAATTCGAATAATAGCGGGATATTATTTTTGGTTCCCTCATCCACCAGGTATAACTCGCCCCCGGCCAGGAGACAGGAAAATATTTCGTGGAAAGACGCATCAAAACTTATCGTTGCAAACTGCAATACTTTGGTGCAATCGATGCCGGTATATTTATGATGAAATTTTATTAAGTTGACCAGGTTGGTGTGCTCTAACATGACACCTTTTGGTTTTCCCGTAGAACCTGAAGTAAATATGACGTACACCAGGTCCGATCCTTTATTAGTGTTTTGCAATTCTTCTTCAGCGCCCCCGGCGATATCCCGGTATATACTATTATCCCGCATATCAACTATCCCGATACTCCCAGGGATATAGTCGGCGGCCCCATTGATTTCATAATTTGTCAACAATGTCGTCATATGACTGTCTTCCATCATAAAACGCTTTCTTTGCGGCGGGAACTTCGGGTCTATGGGCAAATACGCTCCCCCGGCTTTCATGATGGCCAGCATGCCGATAACCAACTCGAAGGAACGTTCAACCATCAAACCCACATTGTTGTCACTTCCAACTCCCTGGGTTCGCAATATTCTCGCCAACCGGTTAGCCACCCGGTTCAATTCTCCATATGTGATTCGGCCTTTTCCAAATACCAGGGCCGTTTTATCTTCATTCCCTGCTGCCACTTTTTCAAACATCCCATGGACGGTTTCATTGAGATCGACATACTCTTCAACCCCGTTAGATATTTCCAGGATTCTCTCTTTTTCTTCTTTCCCCATTATCTCGATATCGGCTATTCTCATGCCTGGACGCCGGATAATGGAATTTATAATATTCTTAAAATAGTTGTTGAATCTTAGGGCTGTCTCTTTTTTAAACAACTTTGTGCTGTATTCCAGGTTAAACAACAACTTACCGTCTTTTTCCATGCCATCCAGGTTTAAATCGAATTTGGAGGTCTTATTCTCAAATTCATAAGGTTTCAAAATCAACCCGGGGATTTCAATTTCAGGTACATCCATATTCTGGAACACAAACATAACATCGAATAACGGGTTTCGAGATGTATCCCTGTCTTTGACCACCTGGTCTACCAGGGTTTCAAAAGGGTAGTCCTGGTTTTGAAATGCCTCAACTGTTCTTTCCTTTATTTCCATTAAAAAATCGGTAAAAGTTATCGCCGCGGCGGGGTAATTTCTTAAAGCCAATGTATTTACAAACATTCCCACGATATCCTGGTGCTCATCATGCCTTCTTCCTGCTACCGGCGTCCCTATTACGACATCTTCTTCGCCGCTCAGCTTTGAAAACCAGGTATTACAAATTGCCAACAGCAGCATGTAAAGGGTTATCCCTTGCTCCATGGCCAGTGTTTTTAATGATGAAGTCTCTTCCATGGTCAGTTCAAAGGGTTCATGGTTCCCTTCAAAACTCTGTACCAGGGGCCTGGGGAAATCCGCGGGCAGATTTAGAACCGGTATTTCATCCGCATACTGTCCAAGCCAAAACTTTTCCTGTGAATCCAAAAATTCCCTGTTTTTGTCATTGCTTTGCCACTCGGCGTAATCTTTATAGTGAATTTTTAAGGATGGAAGTTCTTTGCCTTCATAGAGGGCCATAAAGTCTTTAACCAGGATACCCATGGACGTGCCGTCACAGATTATATGATGCATGTCCACCATCCACAGATGTCTCTTTTCTTCCAATCTCGCCAACCCCACCCGCAGTAATGGCGCTTTTGAAAGATCGAAAGGTCTAATAAAGGGCGACCACAGGGGTAATGTGGCGTCACCCCTACCATCTGTGTAATCAGTGTAATCTGTGGATGAATTTTTATATTCGATTTCAAATTCCACATGATCATGAATTCGCTGTACCGGTTCCTTATCGATAAATTCAAATGAAGTCCTTAGACTCTCATGCCTTGCAATCAACTTATTGAAGGTTTTTTCAAATTTTTCCTTATCCAGTTCACCTTCCAATGTCATTACCGACGTTATATTATAACCTGTGCTATCCAATTCCATTTGTTGGAGAAAGAATAATCTCTTCTGTGCGGACGATAACACATAGTATTCCTTCTTTTCTACCGGCGCGGTGCGGATGTACCGGTCGCCAACGGCATTTTCAATATATCGGGAAAGTCCCCTGATGGTTGGGTTTTTGAATATTTCCGTCAACGGTACTTTCACATCAAAAACCTTATGTATCTTTGATACAAGGATGGTCGCTTTTAGTGAATGACCTCCTAATCGGAAGAAATTATCATCGATGCTTATCCGGTCCGGGGATATGTTCCTGTCAAAAATCCCGGCCCATATGTCAACCAGTTTCATTTCTATTACATTACGGGGAGCTGTGTAGGCGGCTATTTCTTTCACTTTTGGGTTGGGTAACGCTCCACGGTCTAATTTCCCGCTGGAAGTTAGGGGTATCTTTTCCAATCGCACAAAATACGATGGTATCATATATTCCGGCATATCTTTTAATAAATATTCTCTCAATTCACTATCCGAAAGCGCTGCGTCTGAAACAAAATATGCTGCCAGGTTTTGATCGCCGGTTTCATCTCCCTTTACTACAATCGCCGCATCTTTTATCCGGTCATGTTTTAGTAACAGGGTTTCGATCTCGCCCGGTTCGATACGAAATCCCCTGATCTTGACCTGTTGATCGATGCGGCCCAGGAACTCTATTTTGCCGTCTGACAAAAAGCGGGCTATATCCCCGGTCTTGTAATTAATATAGGTCTTATAGGACCTATAGGACCTATTAAATTTTTGAGATGTCAATTCTGGATTGTTCAAGTAGCCCCGCGCCAGGCCTTTGCCGAATATAACCAACTGGCCAGGTATGCCGATGGGCGACAACTTTTCATCCTTATCAATAATATAAATCCCACTATTGGCAATCGGTTTTCCAATGGAAATCGTTGCACCCGGTTGGATATCCCTGTTAATAGATGCCAGGACGCTGCTTTCCGTTGGACCATATTCATTAACAATCTCAAGTAGGGGATTTAACTGCTTACTCTTTTCCACCAGGTCAGGCGTAACCTGCTCACCCGCCAGGGTCACAACTTTTAATCGCGATAATTCTTTTCCTGTTGATGCGCCCAATAACCACCGGTATAACGAGGGCACGCAAATAAAATGAGTAATCTTTTCGGAAATAATAATTTCCTTAATACGGGTTATATCTTTTGCCTCATCGTCACTTAATAACACTACCGGCGTCCCGGAGACCACCGGGGTAAAAAAGGAAGTTAAAAATCCATCAAATGCAAAAGAAAACAATTGCAGCGAACGATCCGCTGCGCTTAAATTATATTCCTGACGACGCCAGTATATGGTATTAAATATACTGCCGTGCTCCACGATGACGCCTTTGGGTTTCCCTGTTGTACCGGAAGTGTATATAATGTAGGCGAGATGACTTGAGTGGCTTGAATGATGAATGATGAATGATGAATGATGAAAATTAAAAACGCATTCCGCTGCGGTCAATAGGATTTTAGCTGCGCTGTCTTTCAACATGAAATCGATGCGTTCCTGGGGATAACCCGGATCGATGGGCAAATAGGCTCCGCCGGATTTCAATATGCCTATAATCCCTACAATCATTTCCACTGAACGTTCCATCATAATTCCAACAATGTTGTCCGCCAGGACGCCTTTTTCTACCAATAACCCGGCTAACCGGTTGGATTGTTCGTTTAATTGGCGATAGGATAAAACCATGGGGCAGGTTTGAGAACCTGCCCCTACAATAATGTCCGTGTTTGTCCAGGACAGCGTTCGTCCGCGGCCAAAAATCGCAATACGGTCCGGGGATTGTTCCACCTGCTCTTCGAATAATTGATGAATGGTTTTGTTTGCTGGATATTCCACTTTTGTATTAGTGAATTCATACAAAATCCGGTTCTTCTCGTCGCCGGATATTATTTCTAATTGAGATAACTCCATTCCCGGGTTTTCTATCATCGTTCGGATGATTCCTTTAAAATGCCCGGCCAAATTTTCAATAATTTCTTCCTCGAATAATCCCGGTTTGAAAGAAAATTTAATTTCAATCTCGTTGAACAGCATAATGCCGACAGTTAAATCATAATGGGTCATCTCTGCCATGGAATATGAATGAACGGATAATGAACTGTCTGCTCCTTGGCCATCAGGGGCCAGGCGGTTATCGAGCGGATAATTCTCAATAGCCACAATGATATCGAATAGCGCTCCACCGCTGCCCAGAGGACTGTAACCCTGGATATCCACAAGAGGTGTATTTTCAAACTCTTCACGTTCCCGTAGTGCTTGATCTGTTCGAAAGACCACATCGCAGATTTTTTCTCTGGGAATTGTTTGGGTTCTCAAAGGAATCGTGTTGATAAACAGACCTACCATCTCTTCAATTCCTTTTATCTCGGCAGTCCTACCGGACACGGTGGCGCCGAAAATAACATCCTCGCTGCCGCAATATTTTCGCAGCAATATCCCCCAGGTGGTGTAGAACACCGAAGCTAATGTGACCCGGTATTCTTTAGTAAAGAAATCTAACTTAAACCTGATATTTTCTTCCAGGATAATTGAGTAATCTGCTGCCCTTACTGTTTCTTCTATTTTCCTTTTAATGGGCAGTACCGTTGGCGTCTCAATGCCGGCTAAGTATTCGCGCCAGAACTGTTGTTGTTTATTTTTATCCTGGTTTTGAGACCATTTGATAAATTCATTAAAGGAGGGCTTAATGGGAACTTTTCGCGATCCTTTGCCATGGCGCAACTTATGATAAACCTTAAAAAACTCTTTTAAAATGATGCCGTTACTCCACCCGTCATATAAAATATGATGGTTGCTGAGGATCATCACATATTTGTCTTTTTCAATTTTACATAAGGTTACCCTGAAAGGAACTTCTTGCAAGTCGAATTTCTCCTGCGCGTCTTTTTGCTTTATTTGCTCCAATCGTTCTTTCCTTTCACCGGTATCAGTACCTGGAATGTCAATATACCGCGGTTGAAATTCATGTTCTTTTAAAACGATTTGAACCGGGTTATCCACCTTGTCCCAGCGAAATACCACGCGCAGCATTTCATTGGTTTTGATGACAACATTCCAGGCCTCTTCAAATAGTTTATGGTCTATTACACCTGAAATTTCCAGGCTTAATTGCTCAAAATAAAACGGGCTTTGAGGGTTTTGTAAATAATGAAATAGCATCCCCTCCTGGAGGGGGGTTAATGAAAGGATATTTTCGATGTCTTTGGGGGCTAACTTTCCCATTGTGAAACTCCTATATAAGAGTTGTATGTTTTTTGATTATTAAATGGTTTAAATTTGAATAAGCTACCGCTTATTCTATCTAAGCAAGATTTTTAACTTATTTTCGGGATATGGCTTTCGAAATAATTCTAGTGAGTTTTAAAAAAATCATCTGTCTATAAGACATTATCAGATAAAGTACTATTTTTCAATCCACAAAATTGTGGCATCTTTTTAAATTGGTTTAGAAGACCTTTATGATTTCCAACTCGCCCGTTATCTAAATTTTAATATATATTAAGTATGCAACAATTATAGTTGTTTTTATGGAAATTGTGACGCGTGACAACGCGAAACACACGAAAAAATGGGGGTGGGGGCGACACGAAGCGGTCGCCCCTAAAATTTTGCGATTAATTTCTATCAGAGTTTGGCTGCAATGGCTTTAGCCATATCCAGGGTGCTGCTGCTGCTGCCCATATCATAGGTTTGTACTTTACCTTCCTTGATAACTTCTGCCGTGGCTTTTTCCAGCTTTTCACCCATTTCCTTTTCGCCCAACCAGTCCA
>JAUPLE010000540.1 GCA_030837085.1 Acidobacteriota bacterium
CTGGACGATGGAACGCACCGGTGGGGAGTAGACATTGAAAAATACGCCCCGATGACCACTTCTTGGAACAAGATAAACATCCCCCTGGAAGACTTCTCCGACTACGGCGTAGATTTAACTCACATCAAGGAAATCCAGGTGGTGTTCGAATGGGAACGCATGACAGGGACGATTTACCTGGACGACCTCCGCTTCGAATAATGAATTACCCCATGAGACCACCGTTAAATAACCCGGAAACCACGGGGACGACGGCGCTGCACTGCAAAAAAAACCATATGTATATCGCGTTACTGGTCTCGTGGTTTTCCTGTATCTTATGGTTCAGCCCGCGGCTCTTTTCGCTTTTTTCCATTGCCGGTTCCATATATGCGAGGGTCGCGTTAGGCCTGTTCATCTTATGCCTTTACATATTCTGGTTTTACGGCAATTACTACCTCATGCTTATTATCTTTGACCTGAGGTCCCCACGGTCCGCAAAAACCTTCCGCTCATTCCAACCGGCGGCGCCAGCGGCGCCGGTGTCCGGCGAACAACCGAAAGTGGCCGTTCTCTACCTGGCCATGAACGATTTCCAGTACCGCGCCGCCTTTTCCTGCCTTGACCAGGACTATACCGATTACCATCTCTATATATTGGACGACAGTACGGAAGAAGAATCAATGCGGGAAGTGGACCGATTTAAAGACAGGTTTCCCCAAAAAGTAACCGTTATTCGCCGGAAAAACCGGGAAGGGTTTAAAGCAGGAAATATCAACCATGCATTGCAGCATTACGTTAAGGACGCCGATTACTTTGCCGTTATCGATTCCGACGGCGTGATTCCCGTTGATTTTCTAACGCGCTCGATCCCTTACTTCGCCCTCGATCCCCATATTGGGTTCGTGCAAGGCAGCCACAGACCCAACCCCATGCAGGAATCTAGGTTTGCATCGGACCTAGCCCTGGGTATCATCCCGCTCTGGACCGCTTATTTCGAGCCCAGGAATAAACATGGCTTTGTATCTTTCTTAGGTCACAGCGGCGTTATCCGGCGCAGCGCCTGGGAAAAGGCAGGGGGCTTCCCCGAAGTCGTCTCCGAAGACCTGGCCTTCTCAACCAAACTGGCTGAAATCGGATACCGCGGCTATTTTGCCGGTGATATCATCAGTTGTGAAGATTTCCCGGGAACCTACCCCCAACTGCGAAAACAAAAAGAAAAATACGTCAAAGGCGGGTGCCAGTATCTTCACCGCTGTGTACACTCCTTTCTAAAATCCAAAAACGCCTCCTGGTTTGAAAAACTTGATGTGCTGATATCCTGTTCAACTCTTTTTCTGCCTGCGTTTAATATTTTTTTTCTCTTTGTTTTCTGTTTAATACTGCCCCTTGCTTTCGCCGAAACAAAACCCCTGCATCTCTCCCTATTTAATATCCAATTCAGCGGCTTAAATGCAATAATAATGAAGGGAAATTTCGGCGCGCTGTGGGAATGGGATTTTTACCTGCTCACGTTAGCCATGATGTTTGCCCCGGTACTGGGATGTATCCGCCTGGTTTTTTCCCATCCCATAAAATTGATCCGGCTTCTCTTTTTATCCGCGGTCCCGTACCTGTCGTTGATGATCGTTTGCGCCGCCGGTATATTAAACTACATTGCCACCGGCAAAGCGGCTTTTCCAGTAACCGGCGATAAAAAAGAAAACACTCCCCCCGGTTTCCATTGCAACCATCGCGCTATATATATCATTGAATTAACCGTGGGCCTATTCTTTTCCTATCTCTGCATTAAAACGCTCAATTTATCGCTGCTGGCTTTTTCCCTTTCATTAATGTTGGGATATTTCCTTAACCGGTACGGCTGGGATAATAAATGGCTAAAAGTAGTCCTATATGGGCCATTTGCCCTGGTTCTCATTTCCGTCGTCCTTACAGGGGCAAACCTCATGGGGGTGCAGGGGGTTTTTTTGCTTTTCTTTGGGTTGCATTTTTAAAAAAGTATGGAGGAACATATGATGAAAATAAAACAGTGGTTAAGATGCCGCATCGGTATCATGGTTATAGTGGGCCTGACGGCGGCGCTGTCAACCGGGATATTATTCCCGGCAGCGCCGGGGGGTGAGCAGGATGAAGCCGTTTCCCACTCCAGGAAAGGAGATGAGTATTATTCCCAGGGTAAATACAAAGAGGCCATGGACGAATTCAAGCAAGCTTTAACTGAAAACCCGGCAGATTTCGCATTAAATAAACGACTAGGATTATCATATTTAAATTCCGGGGCTTTTGACCAGGCCATATCCCAGTTCAATGCCGCGCTGCTCATCAAGCCCGGTGATACCGATACACTGATAAACATTGGAATAGCTAACAGTGCGGCCGGTCGCATCCGGGACGCCATTGATTTGTACAATCAACTACTGGATGGCGATCCGAATAATGTGTGGTTTCTCTATAAAAAAGCCGAAGCCCTGAGTTGGGCCAAAAAATACGATGAATCCATTCAAACGTACCGCCGGATATTGGAATTGGAACCCCAGAACAATGGGGTCAGGATAATGTTGGCCGAAGTATATGCTTGGCAGGCCAACGAAGAAAAAAAACCCGCGTTACTCAAGCAATCCATAAGCGAATTGGAGGGCGTGGTACGCGCTGATCCCCGGAACGCCCTGGCGCATCTGAATCTGGGCGGGAAGTATCTCGAAAACCTGGAACTAAAACAAGCCCAAACTCAATTGGAAAAAGCCTATCGATTGAATCCCGGTATTGACA
>JAUPLE010000541.1 GCA_030837085.1 Acidobacteriota bacterium
CCGAAAAATTGGGGGAACATCCTTATCGATTCTCCCTATCTGGGAATTTCTTCTCCAGTCGGATTCCTGATTTTTTTCAGTTCTTGCGCCTTCCCTATGGAGATATAATTTCGCCGGGGACAAAAAAAAAGGTAAACTTTTATAATATTTGACTAAAATATTCTGAAATGATACTACTATTAAGGGAGGAGGAAAAACATGAAAACAAAAATAATGCTTATCACAGCCGTTTTGTGGCTGTTTACAGCCAGTCTTTGTTTTTCGAAAACGATGAAATTGACAAAAGTGGGGGAGTGGGGAACCGGCGATTACCAACGAATGGAAGTACGCGGCAATTACGCCTATTGCATTTCACCCAATGCGGGATTAGATATTCTCGATGTCTCAAACCCGGTAAAACCCATTAGAACGGGAAGTATCTTTTCCCTGGATGGCTACGCTTTGGATTTCTCTGTATCCGATAATTATGCTTATTTAAAGTATTCAACTTATGTTACGAACAGGGGGGAATGGTATTGCCTTCTCCGGGTTGTCGATATTTCCAACCCGCGTGCGCCTCGACTTTTAGGCAGGCACAAGTATTTGAATGCAAATTTTAAAGTTGCTGGGTCCGGGAAATTCGCCTATGTAGCAAATTCAGGGCCGGAAATTCTGGCCTTCGATGTTTCTGATCCGACTACCCTTCGGAGGGTGAGACGGTTCAAGATACCGGGAAAGGCCCTGGATATCGCTATCTCAGGTAATTATGTTTATATCGCCGCCGGATATGGAGGTCTGCAGGTCCTGGATATAATGAAGCCCCCCCAATTAAACCCGGAGGGATCGAACACGGCTATTTCTCCTGAAAGAGTTATTATCTCCGGTACATATGCCTACTTAGCAAGCAATGAGGGGATACATACGCTGGATATTTCCAGCCCGCGGCATCCCACTTTGAAAGGGACTCATTTTATGCCCCTTGATGAAAAAATAGTGGATTTTACAATTTCGGGGAATTATGCCTATATAATAGCGGCGCATTGCCATAGCGATTGCGGGGGCAAAAAAGGGAACTTTGACTATCTTCTAAAGGTCATCGATTTATCCGGGCCGTACTCCCCCGTCATGACCGCATTATACCTGTCTCCACAAAAACCCACCAGCATCGCCGTTAAAGACCAATATGCCTATGTAACGCTTTCAGTAAACGGTTACGTGATTTATGACCTATCCGATCCCTTTTTCCCGGTAAAAGTGGCATCTTGCGATGAGACAGAGTATCCCCAGAATGTCGTGGTGTCCGGGAAAAATGCCTATCTGATCGGTGGAGAAAACAAACTCCTGGTAATGGATATTTCCGATCCCTCCACGCCAAAGAAAGTCGGTAAATATACGGACATGCCTTCTCCCTGTGATCTTGCAATCTCCGGCCATTATGCCTTTATTGTAAATCCTGAAAAAAATTTTTATGTGCTGGATATTTCCAGACCGGAGGCGCCTGTCCAGGTAGGCATGTACACCATGGCAATTAATCCCTGCAGGATTGCAATCTCCGGGGAACGCGCCTATGTGGCTGACAGCCAAAAAAAAGCCATTGAAGTAGTTAATATTGCTAATCCAGGGCGTCCCTTCAGGGCAACCCTCTGGAAAGGGGAATATGATGATGTTGCCGTCTCCGGCAATCATGTATGCGCTGTAGAGTCCGATGAATATTTTACTGACCTGTGGAAAGGAAAGTGCCGATTATTTCGTCACATCCGGGGAATATGCCTTTCCGGGGAATATGCCTTTTTACCTACCTACTCTATTCCCGGGAAGATTGTAGTAGTGAAAATTTCCGATTCGTACAAACCGGTTATTATAAAGCAGATATACACCAGACCATATCGATACCCATTGGATGTAGCTGTTTCCAACAACTATGCGTTTGTGATTTTCGGCTACAGTGCATTCCAGGTTCGAAATGTTTCGGACCCGAAGTATCCTGGACCGTTTGTATTTAGCGATACCCTGGTGAACGCCCGCCGTGTGGATGCATCCGGCAACTATGCCTATTTAACAGGCGGCGAGAGCGGTAAATTTTACATTTACCAGGTCTCAGAGGTTTCCGAACCCGGCGATACAGTCCCCGGAGCCCCCGATACAGAATGAGGGGTAAAAAAAAGGACTGTCGGAAAGTGCCCTTCCAGGCGAATAATACCAGAAAAGCCGGAAAATTTCAATTACTTTCTTAAGGAAGTTATAGAAGAGAGACAGCCAATCATTATGAAATCACGTGCGGGCATTTCTCCTCCGGTAATGGCGATGATGAACTGATAAACAGTTAAGAATACAGCCTGTTCCAACGAGGCATTTGAAGGAACAGGCAATGCCTGTTCGCGATACTCTACCTATTTGCGCCCTGTGCGAGGATGAAAAATGGGACAGGCCAATTTATCCCCCTCTACCTAATCGTTATTTTCATCGTTAATCTCTTACAATGCTTCTACGCTTCTACGTTTCTTTGCTTTGTTCCGATTTTCTGGCATTTTTAAATATAATATTGGATTTATCTTTTCAGATTTTTTTACATTTTCTCCCTCAATCATTTTGAGTAATTTATCAACACTTCTTGATGCTAATTCATCGGGATCTTGTTTTACGGAATTTTTGAGCGGCGTCTCACTATTTTTAATTAATTCAATTACCTCGGTATCCGCTATTGCATCGTAACCAATGATTACAACTTTTTCTTTTGGAAAATGAGGGATATCATTAATTTTACTCATTACACCTAATGCCATTTCATCATTTGTACAAAAAATTCCTTGATATGGTGAATCGTCGGACTTTTTAGAGAGCAATGCTTTTTCATAAATTTGTACTCCATCTGTTCTTCTAAAATGGCCATCTTCTATACATTCAACCTCACTTAGCTGATGCTCCATAATTTCATTCAAATGTTTTTTAAATCCGATTTGACGTTCTGATACAACATTGCTTGCAATTATTAGTACATTAAAATTCGAGCCATTAAGCTTACTTAATTCATGACACATCGCTTTAGCAGCCAATTTCCCACCTTCAAAATTATCATACCCAATGAAAGCAGAATTCCCTGGAAATTCATCTTCTTCAAATGGTGGTGGAGCATCTATAAATAATATCGGTTTGTTAAAACTGTTTACAAATTTTTTAAGCTCATTTTTATGATTTCCCATATAAGCAGGTATAACGAGACCTCCGATAAAATGTTTTTTATGTTCCAAAATACTGTCAAACCACCTCTTTTGACTAGCTGCATCAAGATTTTTGGAGGGAAACATAGCAACTACGTGAATTTTTTGGAATTCAAATTGATGAATTACATTTTGGATTA
>JAUPLE010000542.1 GCA_030837085.1 Acidobacteriota bacterium
CGGCGCAACCGGCGGCGCGTCCAACAGCGGTCAAACCTCAGCCCCTGTGAAAAAAAAGAAAAAATCAAAAAAGAAATAACTCATATTTACCCAGGATCGAAAGGATGAACCGGGTGCAAATCTTAAAAATACCCGGCTCATCCTGTGATCCTGCCACAGCTATTTTTTACATTTAATTTTAAATATTAAAATTTAGGAAGGTTTCAAATGAATCAACAAGGCGGCAAAGAGATATCTCTATCAAATGAACAGGAATGCGCCCTGCAAGTAGGCCAACGCTTTTGCCAGGCCCGGCAATCCCTGGGAATGACCACCAAAGTAATGGCAGAATTCCTGGGAACCTCACGAACAAAAATAATCCAGGTGGAAAAAGGGGAATTGCTTCTACCTACCTCATGGGGAGACAAAATGGACCGCTTCCTGGGCATCAACTTAACCTGGCTTCTTACCGGCAATAAACAAATCACAAAGGCTAAAACCCATGCTTACGAAGACCTATTTGAACTGATGCGGGTGCCTATAATTGAAGAAAACATTTTTAATGAAATGAACAAGCTCAAAACAATTTTCAAAGTGCAAATCCATGAATTCGAAAGAGTTCATGAGGTGTCATTAAGCGGAGGACTAAAATGACATATCACGGAATGAGAATAGACCAGAAAGTGTCGGACCTGAACATGATACTCATTTATCTAAACGGATGGGAAGAAGATTCGCGGAAAGAACCGGGCGGCAAGGTCTTTCGGGCCTGGAAAAACTACCCTTTCGATATTCTCAATGAACTGGAGAGACAGAACCTGATTCGCCAGTATCCTAAATCGATTATTGTTACGAGAGAAGGGCAAACGAAAGCACAAGGTTTGATGCATCAATACTTTGCCCCATCCGCAAGGGGATGCGTCCTGTAGAGCAGTACCATACGATTTAACTTTAAATCATTTTCCGGCGCCTATTAATTTGGATGATAAGGGAAAATTTCGCCTATCCCCCCTTGATTAAAAGCGTGGGGGGTATTATAATTTATTTTAAAAAAGCGCCGACGGAATCGGAAACAAAAGAAACTTTTTCTGTGTCTTCCGTGTGTTCTCACTTTCCGTGGGCTCTTATTTGCGAATAGCAAGGAGGCTTTATGAAGATTTCAAAACGTGGCAAAGAGATACAAGAATCTCCCATCAGGAAATTGGCAGGCATTGCCAATGCCGCCAAAGCCAGGGGCGTTCAAATTTACCACTTAAATATCGGTCAACCGGATGTCCCCACCCCGGATGTCTTTTATAAAAGTATCGAGCACTATTCCGAGAAAGTCCTGGCGTATGGGCCATCGGATGGACTACCGGAATTGAAAGACGCTATGATCGATTATTTTGCCAACTACAATATCCCTTTAAAAAAGGAACATATCGTGATTACCGTGGGCGGAAGCGAAGCGGTTTCATTCGGCTTTGCCGTAATCGCCGACCCTGGCGATGAAGTAATTGTTCCTGAACCTTTCTATACCAATTATAACGGTTTTGCTACTCTCACCGGCGTCACCCTGGTTCCTATCGAGACAAAAGCGGAAACCGGCTTTCACCTGCCGGATATCGGCGAGATTGAAAAGAAAATCACCCCGCGCACCAGGGCCATTCTTATATGTTCTCCCAATAATCCCACCGGGACCATATTTACCGAAGCTGAGATACGGCAACTGGCCCAGTTGGCCAAAAAGCACGATTTATTCCTGGTGGCTGATGAGGTTTACAAGGAATTCACGTATGATGGCGAGAAACATTTCAGTATTTTGGAGTTGGAGGGAATGGAAGACCGGGTCATTGTCATGGATTCGATCTCCAAGCGATATTCAGCTTGCGGGGCCAGGATCGGCGCCGTGATTTCGCGAAACACCGAAGTGATGCAATCGATATTGAAATTCGCCCAGGCGCGGTTATGTCCGGCTACCCTGGACCAGGTTGGCGCCATTGCCGCTTATCGGCTGCCTATGGATTATTTTAAAGACATTAAATTAGAGTACCAGGAACGTCGGGATATCTTGTGCGATACCTTAACTGTCAACAAAGATATTGTGCTGCAAAAGCCCAAAGGCGCCTTTTATATTATGGCGAAATTGCCCATCGATGACGCCGACAATTTTGCCCGATGGATGTTGGAGAGTTTCAATGAAAATGGCGAGACAGTAATGGTGGCTCCAGGTCCGGGTTTTTATTCCACGCCCGGCA
Organism: Acidobacteriota bacterium; assembly: GCA_030837085.1. Taxonomy (GTDB): domain Bacteria; phylum Acidobacteriota; class Aminicenantia; order UBA2199; family UBA2199; genus JAKAGC01. Next base: position 2,217 of record JAUPLE010000542.1, read on the forward strand.
AAGGGAAACAGGAAGTTCGTATGGCTTATGTCCTGGAAACCCAGAAATTGGCAAAGGCCGCCCGTATTTTCCTGAAAGGTCTTGAACAGTACAACCGGAGATAAACTAAATAATAAAAAGCTTTGGGACTTCAGTAACAGCCAGGGGGCTTTTTTGAAAAATCGCCCCCTGGACCCCTAAAAAACTTTTGTTTAACCAATACCCATGGTCCCAAGCCTGATGCTGTAAAAAAGTTAAATCAATTGGCACAGTCCTACAAAGTGGCCCCCCTCGCAGAGGGGAAATTTTTTTTTTATTTTCTAGTTGAAATTAAATAAGAAATATTGTATTATATAAGCAACTCTCTGAGGGATAAGAGAGGACGTAGAGATCACAAATCTCTCAAAATCTTGCCCATTTTCTTTCTTATCCCTCAGAACCCTCTCCTCCCCGTATGCGGCGGACGCGGCTGACGCGCCGGACGGTCCCAACATCCCGGATAACTCAATAACCATGACTTCAATGCTCCCATTAATCACCCAAAGCCATAAGAATATCCTTTTTAAATTTGGGATTTACCACTGCGCCGCACTTTTCCGCTTTTTCAAGGTAAGACAGGGCTTCCTTGTATCTCCTACCCATGAAATTAAGATTGGCCAGGTTGGTATAGGCATTTCCAAAAGAAGGGTTAATGCGCACCGCTTCCAGGTACTGGGCATACGCACTGTTGTACTTCTTCAATTTAAATAGGATATTGCCGTGAAGAAAGTAAAAACTGGCCGCCATTTCCGGGGCAGTGGGGATAGTGTTTTTAATCCTCTCTTCCGCGTCCCTGAGGTCCAATTCTGCGCGGGATTGCTGCCCTTCAAGGTCTTTTTGCTCGGCCATTTGCATGTCCGGGGACCTGGATTTAAAGTTCTTTGTGGCGATAATGTCCTTGATATCCCTTATCTTTTCTTCCAAATCCATTTTCTGCTGTCGAAGTATTTCCAGGTACTGCAGTTGGTACTTGACCCAGTAATTGGAGATATAGTCATAATCTTCCTTTGCTTTTTCAACCATAGCCAGGGCCGTTACATAATCCTTCTTATGATAATACAATTGAGCCAGGTAGTAACCGGCGTAAGAAAATTTAGGAAAAATCTCCAGGCAATCTTTAAAAGATTTCTCCGCCCTATCAAAACTTTCCTCGGCCAGCAGTTGTTTTCCCCTTTCATAAAGCTGCCGGGCCATTTTGAATTTTGTCGTCTCGCCCTCTTCCATAGTAAAGCGCTGCTGAGCCGACAGGAATTGAACGACTGTAAATAATAAAAAGAAGATCAATATCTTGTTTCTCATGACGACCTCCAGGTACAGTTGTTTTTAGATATTTCATACCATATAATATAATACGTGATAGGAAAAAAAAATGGAAGTATTTTTACTAATACCTCAAAAAGGCATGCAAAAAAAACAAGGATTTGAGACACTGCCTACAAAGAAGGAAAACCCTGGGCCGTGCAAGGAGGGTTGGGGCGCCGCCCCATTTTGTAAAAAATGTATTTCCCGATGAATGCTTTGAAGCCGTATAAATAGGTATGAAAACGAAAATGAAAAAGCTGGTTTTAATATTGCTCAGCGCATTGCTCCCGGTACTGGCCCGGGACCTCCCGGCAAATCCCCAGGAAGAAAAAGGGGCGCAGGAAATCCAGGAAGTATATGTCGAAGTAATCAATGCCGAGGTGATTGTTCGCGCCATGAAAAAAGACCGCCCGGTCAGCGGTTTACAAAAAACAGATATATCCCTCTATGAGAACGGGCAAAAACAAGAAATCACCAGTTTCCAGGAAATAAAACGAAAAATCAGGACAGAAAAGAACGCACCCGGCGAACCCGTGGAAGCCGCTGGCGCCACCTCGGTCGCAGGACGTATTTTCCTTTTTTATTTTTGGGTATCCGAACCGGGCCTCCAACTAAAAGAAAGCCTGGACTTTTTTTTCAAAGAGGTTTTCCGCGAGGGTGATTATGCGTTACTGGTAACCGGGAACCATGTTTTTAAAATTACCCGGCCGGACCAGGTCTCGCAAGCGCTGCCGGAGGTGAAAGCGAAACTGGATGAATTAAGCGCGTATGTACGAATGGACCGCGCGGCGTTTAAAAATAGGATGGAGGAACTGCTCAGGGACCTGGAAGAACAAATGGCCCGGATAAGCGCCGCGCTTGCTGCCGGGGAAGCGATCGAATCCGCGCGCGGTAGAAACATCCTGGAACAATTTTCGGCAAACTCTAAACGCCTCTGGGATGAATTTAAAACAAAGCGTCTTAATTTGAATGTCGATAAATTGAAAGCCATTGCCGATTCGTTAAAGTCGCTGGAACTGGAAAAATGGGGGCTGGTTTTTTTTCAGCCCGACATGGCGCCTTTATTGGATATCGATGCCTTCATGCGGGAAAAGCAGGACACCCTGGCTGACTATAGAGAGCTCCAGGAAACCTTTGCCGCCATTTCCAGGGAGATCACTAAACCCACGGGTTCATTGGCCATCCTTGAAGAGATTCGCCAGGCTTTCCTGGACGCCAATGCCACGTTTCATCTCTTGCTTTCCAAAACAGCCCCGTCAGAGCAATTCAATTCTCGGTTTATAAAATTAGATCATGTTTATTCCGATTGGCAAGAGGTTTTCAGCAATATCAGCCGGTCCACCGGCGGCGCTGTGATTAAGGGCAATATGCCTGACCAATCCCTGACCCAGGCCGTGGAAAAAGAAGATATCTATTACCGGCTTACCTATGAACC
>JAUPLE010000543.1 GCA_030837085.1 Acidobacteriota bacterium
GCCGACGCAGGTCCTCCGGGTCCCCCGGTTTAAAAAGAAAACCTGTTTCACCTTCCGTTACCAGTTCCCTGGTGCCGCCAATATCCGAAGCAATAACCGGTGTACCGCAGCCAAAACTTTCAATAATCGTATAACCAAAAGATTCATAACATTCGGAAGGGAAAATAAGAAACCGCGCCCCCGCTAGAATTTCCCTTTTCAAAGGGCCGTCGATAAAACCCGTGAATTCAATGTTTTCCGGGCCGTGATCGTGGACAAACTCTCTCATTTCTTTTTCCAGCGGGCCGCTGCCCACTATTTTCAAAGGCAGATGCGGCAACCCGGTAAAAGCGTTCAATAAAGTTAACAACCCCTTTTCTTTTGATAAACGCCCCAGGTAAACGGCGTAAACCGTATAAGGCCCGGGCAATGAAACCTCTTTCACGGGTTCGAAATCGATGAAATTGGGGAACACCTCGATCTTATCGCCGGGAAATCCTGCTTCCATGAATTTCGCTTTCAAGAATTGACTGGTGGCCAGGAACTGATCGACATTCCGTATAACCGTCTTCTTCCGGCGGTGGAACCATTCCCCTGCGGCGATGCCCATGCTGTTTATTAAACTGCGTTGGTAACACCGATGAATAATCCCGGAGAGGAAATTACCGCCTTTGCATTTCTCACAGGTGGTGAAATCGTTTCTCAGGAAAAGCCCGTTCAAGCATAGGAATTTATAATTCTCCAACCGTTTCAGGACTGGAATTTTGTTCTTTTTCAAAACACGCAGAATCGATAACGACAGCAAAGGCGCCAGGTTATGAACCACGGCCAGGTCGGGTTGTTCAGTTAATAAGACTTTTTCCAGTTTCGTGTTAAGCGCTGGGGAATTGATTAATTGGAAGGGAATCGTATATTTTTTCACCACAGAGAAACCATCGATATCCCGGCTGTCGTAGAAAAAATGTATCACCTGGTGGCCTGCCCGGGTAAGAGCATCTTCGAGGATGGTAACATACCTGTCTTCCCCACCCCGGTAACGGTAAAAATTATGAACCAGCAGGATTTTCATTTTCAGCGGTTTTGTGGTTATTTTTTTTCTTAAAATCAATAACGATATAATTTAAATAGAGCATCAGCAGGATTGCCAGCGCCAGCCCGGTAACCAGGGCAATGAAACGCGGCGTGCCGCGGAAATTGGAAACCAGGATGGAAAGTATGGAAAATATGGCTGTCAGGATCAGTAAAATTCCTACTGATTTTTTTTCCGAGAAGCCTTTTTTCATCAAGCGGTGGTGGATATGGTCGTTATCGCCTTTAAAAGGGTTTTTACCTTTGAGCAGGCGGCGGAAGAAGGAGAGCACCGCATCCATTACCGGGATAGCGAGAAAAATAATAGGGATCATCAGGGCGATTCCCAGGGAAGCTTTATGGGCGGTTTTCAGGGAGACCGTGGCCAGGATAGTACCGGCGAATAGGGCGCCGCTGTCTCCCATTAGAATACGGGAAGGATAAATGTTATAAGGTAAAAAGCCGATAATACCGCCCAACAAGGCAGTGATAATGATGGCCGGGAAAACCAGTTTATCCAGTATGCAGATGATAATAATTGTAATGGCGACAATGGCAATAACTCCGCCGGCCAGGCCGTCCAGGCCGTCGATCAAATTAATGGCGTTGGCTACGCCGATTATCCAGAGCAAGGATAACGGATAAGAAAGAAATCCCACGTTAATACTGTCTTTCATAAAGGGCAGGGTCAGCAGTTCGATTTTAAATCCAATATAAAAGAGTATGGTGGCGATGACCAGTTCTACCGCCAGCTTTTGAAACGCTTTCAGGCCTTTGAAATCGTCGTATAGGCCCAGCAGGAAAAAGAAGAGAATGGAACAAATGTACAGCATGATCTGGAATAGGGAGAGATCGATATAGATAAAATAGGGAGTATTTTGCAGCAGGTAGACGACAAAGAATAGGACATAGAAAGCGGTGAAAAAGCCAATGAAAATGCCCACACCGCCGAGGCGGGGTCTGGGGGATTTGGGTAGTTTCCGATCGTTAACGTCGTCATAGATATTGAATTTTTGGGCCAGGTTGAGGGTTGTTTTCTGGGTGTAGAAGGAGACCATGAAGCCGATCCCTACCAGGCAGATGAAAATAATGTAATTCGTATAAACCATAGTTTATTCCAATAAGTCCAGGTTCTATTTAACCACGTATACCAGTAAAAATCAAGAGATAAACTTTCAATTCTTATCTAAGCGTCTAAGCGTAGAAAAAGAATGAGAAAATAACGCACTCTTGCTCATTCCAGGCAAAAGTCTTTCTTCTTTTTTACGAAAGTGGTAAAATAGATGATTAAAATTAATATAGGATTACGATGACGCAAATGGAACAACGTGAAGAAATTGCTTCAATAAAACGGGAATTCGAAAGGGAAACGATCTCCGTCGGCGATCTTTATCAAAAATTCCAGAAAAAAGACATTGATTACAAAATATACCTGGTCCGCGAAAACCCATACGGACAAGACGAAATCTTCGAACTGGTAGGCATCCTGGGCACGGGCCGTTCCTGCTACGTGTTCCTGGCCCTGATCGACAAAAAACTTGTCTCCCTGCGCATGAGCTACGAAAAAGCGGACTTCAAAGATAAATTCGACAGCGTCCGCGTGGAAATGGAAAACAGCTACGATGAATATTTCCTTAATATCCTCTACCCCTCTATCCCCGTGGATTACCTCTGCGTGGGCAGCGTCCTGAAAAAAAATAAACTTTTTTTCGACCACCCGGTCTATACAAGCTTCTGGGAAAAAGCTGAAGCCACCCTGAATATGAAACTGGCCGCCAAAACGGAAAGTAAAATCAAATGGTTCCGGGAATTCCTTAAAGGTCTACGCATCATCCACGCCCGCGGCCGCGCCCATTTCGATATTAAACTGGGCAACCTCTTCCTGGTGGAAAACCGCCTGAAAATAGGCGACTTCGAATACTACCTGAAAATCGATGACTTTATCCGTTCGAAAATCTACTACTGCGGCACCCCGGGACACATCGCCCCGGAAATGTTCTACGATAAAGAAAATGTCACTGAACGCATCGATATCTTTTCCGCCGGCGTAGCCTTTACCAGGCTCTTCACCTGCGTGGAACCCACGGAAGAATCCGGCGGCGGCTTTTCCATGGAAGGCGAGGCAGCCTTATCCCCGGAAGAAGAAAAAGAATTCTCTACCCTGTTCGAACCATACCTCCACCGCTTGCCCTTTAAAAAAATCCTGGATGCATTTAAAAATAATTTCAAACTGTTCAATTTCTACAAGAACCATTTGAACAAAGAACTGGAAAACCCGGAGTTACCGGCTGAAATACGGAAGATTTATTTCCTGCTCCTGGATATGATGAACGTCAATCCCGCGGCCAGACCAACCGCTGATTCGGTCATCCAGCGCCTCGACGATAACCTGGGGACAAGCGAAGAAGAATTGAAAAGCACCGGTAAAAATATCGAAACCCCTGTGTTTAAAATCAGGCACGCCCCCATCGCCGTGGTTAATTTAAACAAGAAACCAGAGATCGAAATCGGCAGCATCAAACAAAAACAAAACCCGGAAGACGGCAGCGCTAACGACATCAACTTGCGTTTCGTGGATATCTCCCGGAAACACTTGCAATTAGCGTATACGCCGGACCCGGAGAAAATCGAAATCCGCGACCTTAACAGCAAACACGGCGTCTTCTTAAATAATGAACGGCTGGAACCGGGAAAACCCGGCGTATTGTCCGACGGCGACATGATCCAGTTGGGCAGCCTTATCTCTTTCAAATTCATGAAAACCGAAGGTTTCTATGTGCTGAAGAATGTGACCCACGAGAATAAAAAAGGCAACCTGCTCTGGTTGGATAAAAACCAACTCAAAGAACTCCCGGATAAACAAGCCGTGATTATTTTGTTAAAGTCTTCGGTTTCCCTGGCGCCCTTCGGCGCCGGCGAAGATGCCGCGTTATTCACGGCTGAAGATGGAAATATAGAAGTGAAAGGGCATTCGCTAAAAATGCCTGTTAACGGGGAGGTCATCCTATGATTACCGGAAGACCGACATATATCCCCGAAGCCCTGGTGGGCCGCACCCTGGGAAAATACCAGGTGCAGGAAATCATCGGCCGCGGCGGCATGGGCGTGGTATTCAGGGTATGGGATACGCTGGAGGACCAACCTAAAGCCATTAAAATGGTGCCCCCGGAACTGGCCACCTCTCCCCTGGCTTTCGAAGACCTAAAACGGGAAATTTCCCTGGCTTCGGGCATCATTCACCCCAATGTGGTAAAAGTGTTAAGCCTCGAAGCCCAGGACGGCCAGTATTTCATCGTCATGGAATTCATCGAAGGGGAAAGCCTGGAAAAGAAAATGGCCTGGACCAAAGAAAGGCGTTTAAACGAAGCGGACGTGATCCGGGTCATGAAAAAAACCGCGGAAGCTCTTGTCCAGGCCCATGCTAAAATGATCATTCATCGGGATTTAAAACCCCGCAATATCATGGAAGCGAAAAACGGGGAAGTGAAAGTCCTGGATTTCGGCATCTCCCACCGAATGGGCCGCTCCATGACCGAATTGACCGGCGTGAATAACACGGGCACCTGGCCCTATATGGCCCCTGAACAATTAAGCAATAATTTCGGCAGGGAAGACCAACAGGTGGATATCTGGGCCCTGGGCGTTACCATGTACCAACTGCTGTCGGGCGATATTCCTTTCAGGAACCGGGAACAAATTATCGACCTGAAAGAAAAACCCTTTCCCTTCAAGCACGTCTCCAGGAGAACTTCTTTTATCGTCTTGAAATGCCTGGAAAAAGATAGGAAAAAAAGATACCAACACATGGTCGAGGTTTTAAAAGACCTGGAAGCATTGGAGAAAAGTTTCGGGAGCGTTGAAGAAAAGGAGCAGCGGGCGCCGTTGTCGGAACTGCTGGAATGGCCCCGTGTTGTCGCGGCCGTGATTTTAATCCTAGCAGTGGTATTTCTATATTATTCCTTAAAAGTGAACCGCACTTTCCGATACGACATAGATTTGCAGAGTAGGGTTATTCTCCCCATGAGCGAAGCCCGACAGGAATATGAGAATAATATAAAAGAGGCCGAAGCCGCTGCCGTTCGGGGGGATTATTCCGCGGCCATTTCCTTGCTGGATAAAGCCAAAAAAATTGCCGTCTCGCCGCGGCTGATAAAATTATCCCGGGAATTCACGGCCCGGGCCCAGAGCCGGGATATAAAAACAGATTTCCGGGAGTTGACGGCGTTCCTTGATGGCCCGGCGCCGCAGGGTGAAAAAATAGAAAAATCCCGCTTGTTCCTGGAAAAGTACAAAGATTTATCCAATGCGGACGCGGAAACCGCGGCGCTGATCTCACAAATCCAGGCAGCGCTTAACCAATTGCAATTAAGGACCGTGCCCATGACCGACGTGGCCGGGGAAATCGCAACCGGTTATAACAACAAAATAAGGCGCGTCGAAGTCCCGGGCCTGCCGGAAGGCATCCGGGTCTTGGGCTTTATTCGCCTAAAGCTCCAGGTATCGGCAAAGGGGGTTATTTCTGTTCAATCGATCGATGACACCGCTTTAAAAGTAACCGATCAAAGCCAGGTGGAACCAATCAAACAGATGATCGTACGAAAATTAAACACGGTTTCCCTGCCTCCCCCCAGGGATAAAAGCAACGCCCCGGTCAAAGTGAGAGATTGGCCGGTTACCTTTAAAGTAGGCACCTTTCAAAGTAAAATAATTTTACTCAGTGAGGGATAACATGATTAAAAAAATCGGGATGAAACCAACCGCAATTTTTATACTGATATTATTTACCTGGTTTACCGTGGCGCCCCAGGACCAGGCCGCGCCCACCGGGGATACCCCGGTGGATAAGCTTAAATCAGGCAAAGAGAGTTATGAAGTGGGCGATTATGAAAACTCCATCAAACTTTTGGAAGAGTATATCGCGGATCCGCTAGCCCCCAGGGAAAAGCAGGCCGAAGCGTATTATTACCTGGCCCGGAATTACAATGCCGTGGACCCGGGAAAAGTTAAAGATATGCTGTTGAAGACCTTTGAAACCGATTGGTTTTTCACCGTCGATGAAAAGGATGCCTATTTCAAGAAAATGTATGATGAAGCCCGGCAGGAATTTATCGATAAAATACCGGTGGATAAATATCTCCAACAAGCGGAAAACGCCTTTGAGCAAGGGAAATATAATTTCGCCGGATACCTCTACCGGTTGATTAGCCAGAAGCTTCCCACCAAGACTTTTGACCGGCAAATAAAAAATTGCGCGGAAGCCCAGGCCAAAAGGCAGCAGGGATTGCAGCTTTACAAGGATAAGCAATATTCCGCGGCTTATGCCATATTGAAGGAGTTAAGCAAATCGAGCCCGGACGATGAAGATGTGAAGGCGGCCGTAACCCTGGTAGAAACCCAGGAAATCCAGCCCATGGTAGAATCAGGTAATAAGCATTTCAATGAAAAGAATTATAAAGAGGCCATTCCTTTTTTCGAGGGGTTATTGATATATACTCCCGGCGACAAAGAGATACAGGGGAAACTAACCGCCTGCCGGGAAATGTTGGAAAAAGAAAGAGCCGCCGCGGAGGGAAATACGCCAATATCCAAAGAGGGGAAGAAATTAAAAAAGAAATTCCCTATTATCCCTGTTTTGTTGGGGGCAGTGGGGGTAGCCGTGGTGGCCTATCTTCTCTTTAAAAAGAAATCGGCGAAAACCGGGAGTATTAACGTGACTTCCAATCCCATTGGCGCTGCCATCTGGCTGGACAATGTCAACACCGGGAAAACGACTCCCAGGACATTAGAAAATATCACCCCCGGTTCACATACCGTGAAATTGGTATTAGCCGGGTACCAGGACCACAGTGAAAATGTCACTGTCGAACGTGGAAAAGTAGCCCAGTTAAATGTCACCTTAACGTCCGTCCCCGCCATTCTCACGAGTACCGGCAATGTGCAGGTTCCGGAAGGCGGACAGGAGGAATTCGAAGTATGGCTTTCTGAACTTCCATCTGCCAATGTGACGGTCACTGTAAGCAAGGAGAGCGGCGATGGTGACATTACGGTTGTATCCGGTAGTTCATTATTGTTTACGACCACCACTGGAACACAACACCAGGTGGTAACTTTAGGTGCGGCGTGGGATGAGGATGCGGAAAATGGTACGGCTGTTATCAAAATACATGCTGAAGGGAATACGGGTATCCAGGACAAAACGATTACTGCCGTGGAGCAGGATGCGGGCAACCAGGGCGCGCTGACCGTCACACCGGCGGATAAGTTTTTCTCCACCGGCAGACAGGCTGGACCTTTCATCCCTGCTAGTAAAACCTATCTCTTACAAAACACCGGCAAAGGAAGTATTAATTGGTCGGCTACGAAAATATCCAACTGGATCACCTTATCCGGCGCCAGCGGCACATTGGCGACCAATGAGTATGTCTCAGTGACTGTCGCCCTGAATGAAAATGTAAATTTATTACAGCAGGGAAATTACAGCGACACGGTTTCCTTCGTTAATAATACTAATGGGGTGGGAACCACGACGCGGGTTGTGGAATTGCAGGTGACCGCGCCTTCGGATAATCCCCCGACGGTTTCCATCCAGGCGCCGGCAAATGGCGCCGAAGTCTACGGCACGACCGCGATACAGGCGACGGCTTCGGACGACAAGGGAGTCAGCAAAGTTGAAATCTACATTGACGGCGCATTTTCCACCAGCCTTATTCACTCCCCATATACGTACCAGTGGAACACGCTCACTGTTGCGAATGGGAATCACACCATTACTGCCAAAGCCTACGATACCATCAATCAAACCAATGAGGCCCAGGTAACCGTCACCGTGAACAATGGCAGTTTGGTGGTGGATCCAACGGATGGTTTTTACTCCAGTGGTTATGTTGGCGGACCTTTTTCACCTCTTGTGGCCAGCTATACTCTCTCCAATCAGGGGCCCCATGCTATCCAGTGGACTTTATCCAGCACCAAGAACTGGCTTTCACTTTCTTCCGGCAGCGGTACGCTGGCGGCTGGCGAGTCGGATATTATCTCTGTTACTATAAACGAAAACGCCAATACCCTGGTGGCCGGGACATATAACGATGTACTCACCTTCACCAATGTTACCAACGGGAAAGGCAATACTACCCGTGCGGTAACATTGTCGGTTTCGGATAGTCCTCCTACTGTATCCATCCTATCGCCGACAGATGGGGCGGTGGTCCATGGAACGGTAAGCGTCCAGGTGCAGGCCACAGATAATATAGTGGTCAGCAAAGTGGAAATTTACATTGATAATGTAATAGCCGCGACGTTAACTGTCGCACCTTATAATTACTCGTGGAATACAGCGGCGGTAACGGATGGCAGCCATGTCATCAAAGCGATTGCCTATGATAATCTCAATCAAACCAAAGAGGTCCAGGTTGCGGTTACCGTGAACAACAGCAGTATGGGGGTTACGCCGGCGGATAATTTTTCTTCCAGTGGTACGGTGGGGGGTCCGTTTTCGCCCGGTTCGATTGATTATACCATTTCCAATACCGGTTCCAGTTCGATCCAGTGGGCGCTTACGAAGGGCAGCAATTGGTTGACGGTTTCGTCCGCGAGTGGTACGTTGGCGGGTGGAGGGTCGGTGGTGGTCACGGTTACGATTAACGCCAATGCCAATAGTTTGGGCGCGGGCACATATAATGACACGCTCACATTTACCAATACCACGAACGGGTTGGGCAACACGACGCGGAGTGCGGCGCTAACAGTAAACTAAACAAAAATTTTGGGAGGGACCAGGAAGTGCCCTCTACCTATTTTTTCTCAATTTTTGCCAATCTTTCCTGGAGGTCGGCGATGACCTTCTGTTGTTCTTGATTTACTCGCTGTTGTTCCTGGAGAACTTTGGTCAGGACGGCGACCACGTCCATGGGGCTCATACCTTTTTTGTCGGCAGTGGCCACCAAATTTTGATAAATTCCTTGCAGGTCTTTCTGACGGCGGAATACAATGTCGGTGGAATATTCTGCTTGCAAGACACTCCAGTGGTAAGAATTGCAAAAATCTTTGAAGATAGGGCAATAGGTTTGGGCAAATTTATCTAAAAATTGATGCAGCTTCTTTACGTCGAAGCTATCGGATATTTGTTGCGCTCTCTCGAAATTCTCTATAAAAAGAACAGGGAAACAATTATCAAGCATCTGGTATTTTATTTTTTCCTCGTCAAGCCGGGAGGCTAACCAGTTATGTCCGTTAAAATACACTTTAAGGCGAAGCGGTAACCAGGTGGGAACACGGATAAAACATAAACCGAGATAATCATCTATGAAATAGAAGTAATAGTGAAGGCATTGGCGTTCTTTATATGCAAGATAAGGGTGTTTCTTTTCTTTATCATACTTTGGATTGAAGCTCGGGCAACTTTCCATGGCCTGAATGATACAAAATAATCCATTGAAATCTTTA
>JAUPLE010000544.1 GCA_030837085.1 Acidobacteriota bacterium
AGAAATTGTCCGTGATCCCGACCTTTTCCATGTTCAGTACCCCGGCCCAGATTTCGGCCAGCATGGTTTCCATTTCAGTGCGGGGCGCCGCATATTCCAGGCCGGAATCCAGTTTCTTGCCAATAGTGGCCAGTTTCCGGTAATCCACTTTGCCGTTCCGGGTCAGGGGGATGGCCTCCACCTGCACAAACTCCGACGGCAGCATGTAAAGGGGCAATTGGCGGGAGAGTAATTCCCGCAGTCGGGGGACTTCCAGTTCTTTTTGATCCTGGGATGCGATATAGGCGCATAACTCCGGCTGCGGGTCTTTCCGTACCGTTACCACGGCGTCTTTGATGCCTTCTATCTTTGCTAATTGTTTTTCGATTTCAGCCAATTCGATTCGATAGCCCCTGATCTTGACCTGCTCATCGCCGCGGCCGAAAAATTCCAGGATTTTATCCAGGTTCCAACGGCCCAGGTCCCCGGATTTGTACATTTTCTTTCCGGGAATAAAGGGGTTATCGATGAATTTTTCCGCGGTCAATTGATCATTTCCCAGGTAACCGGCGGCGACCCCTTCCCCGGAAATATAGATTTCGCCGATGACGCCCAGGGGCAGGGGTTTTTTGTTCTTATCCAGGATGTATATTTGCACGTTATCGGACGGCTTGCCGATGGGAACAGATAAACCGTCATCCTTGTTAATATCATACCGGTAAATCATACAACCGACCGCGGTCTCAGTGGGACCATATTCATTATAGATGTTTATGTTTCCTTTGAAACGGTCATGGATTTCCCTGGCGGTGTCGGTCTTGAGCTCTTCGCCGCCGACAATGAAACTCTTGATTTTCGAGGCGTCCCATTTTAATTCGTGGACCACTTTTAAGTGTGAAGGGGTTAGTTTTACGATGTCTACTTTGTTTTCCCGGATCACGGTTTCAATGAGGAGACCTTCTTTGCTGTCGCGGTAAATGACGATTTTATTGCCGGTGACCAGGGGGATGAAGATGGAGGTTACGGTTAAATCAAAGGATAACGACGTATACAACGGGAAACTAACGGTTTCACCGTTTACATAGGTTTTAGCGCCCCAGCAGATGTAATTGACGACATTGCGGTGTCTTAGCAGGGTGCCTTTGGGTTTGCCGGTGGTGCCGGAGGTATAAATGACATAGACCGGGTTTTCGCTGGTGACAGCGGGAGCCTTGAATTTCGCGGCGCCGGTCTCTACCTCCCTGACCAGGGTCTGGTAATCGATAATAATCGGGGTTATACCCGGGATATGGGCGATGGCTTCCCTTTCCTTTTGTTCCAGGACTTTTTCCAGCAAGAGGATTTTAATGCCGCTGTTTTCGATGATATAGCTCTTCCTATCGGCGGGGTATTCGGGATCGATGGGCAAATAAGCGGCGCCGGCTTTTAACACGCCCATGATGGAGACGACGGCCTCGATGGACCTTTCGCAGAGAATGCCCACGATGGCGCCGGGCGTCACCCCGGCTTCCTGTAATTTCGCCGCCAGTGTGTCGGTTAAGGCGCTTAATTCTTTATAGGTGACTGTTTTATCTTCATATTCCAGTGCAATATTGCCGGGGTTTTTTATGACCTGTTCTTCAAACAATTGCGCCAGGGTCTTTTCCTTTGGAAAAGCGGCTTGTGTATCGTTTAAACCAAATACCAATTCTTGATACTCGCCTTCTTCCAATAATGACAATTCCGAGAGCTTCTTTCCCGGTTCTTTGATGGCCTGTTCCAGGATAATCATTAACCGTTTGAAGAGAAACTCCACTTCCCTTTCCTCGAAGATATCCCCATGGTAATCCAGGGCAATATCCAGGTCTTGCAGGTTTTTACTTTTCTGTTGGTTCAGATAAAAAGAGAGGCTGGTGATATTGTATTGGGTTGAAAAGAAAGCCCTTTTGGCGGTATATTCGTCGATGGCTTCCGGCAGCTCGATCAATTGCACATTTAAGAAACCGGAGGCGTCGATATCGCTTTCCTTTAAATCTTTGACCAGGTGGTTATAGGGGTAACTTTGGTGTTTCAGGTCTTCCCAGAGTTCTTTTTTGATGTCGGCAACCAAATCATTAAAGGTCCAGGTCTCCTGGAACTTCATGCGAAAGGGGATGGTGGAAACAAACATGCCCGCCATATCCCGGAAAATCTTTTTGGACCGGTTGTGCACGGGCATGCCGATGATGATATCGTTATGGTTGGCAAAGCGGTTGAAATAGACGCCCAGGGCGGCCATAAACAGGCCGAAATTGGAGAACCGGTTCGCGGTTTTATATTCTTCCATGGGAGCGAGCAACTGTTCGGGGATTTGAAACGAGCGCCGTTTGACTTTCAGGCTGTTTTTCTTGTTCTTGGCCTGGGTAAAGGTGATATCGGTTCCGTCGTAGTCATCCAGGCGTTTCAGCCAGTATTCTTTATCTTTGCCGTATTTTTCGCCCGCGATATAGTCTTTTTCATCCTGGAGGAAATCCATATAAGAGAATTCCTTTTTCGTTTCTGTGAAATCGCTGCCGGAGAGGAGCGGGTAGGTTTCCATGATTTCGCGGGCGACGATGGTAGCGGAAATCCCGTCGGCCACCAGGTGTTTGGCGCTTTCAAAGAACCCGAACCGTTCCTTATTAATGGAAAAGACGGCAAAGGAGCAGTTGTAACCACCGTAGATGTCGAACTGTTCGCGGTGAATTCGTTCTACCTTTCTAAATAATTCGTCGTCATTGGCGGCTTCGATTATTTCGACGTTTACTTCTTCATATTCCGGGAGGTATTGGAGCAGGTCGCCTTTGGCTTCTTCCGAGTCTTTGAACCGTAATTGTAAGGCAGGATTGATCTTTACAACGTATTTAACGGCCCGGGCCAGTTGCTCAAGGTTATAGGTTCCTTTCAGCTCGATAAGGTAACCGATATTGGACATATCCAGGTGATTATGGAGTACTTCGGTGAGCCATATACGTTTCTGGGGATTAGACAATTCAAAATATTTTATTGGGTTCATATTAATTTACCTCCTGGGTTGTAGGTTGTGACTTAAGACCCTTTTATAATAGCATAGAACCTCCCCAATGTCAAACCCCCCCGCGCCCCACCAGCAATTCTAATTTTGAAAAAAATTGGGGCGAACACATAGGTTCGCCCCTACATAAATTGATCGAATTGCTCGAAAGGCCCGGGAATTTTTCATTCTGTAGGGGCAGACCTATGTGTCTGCCCAAATTATAATTTTTTTTCATTATCAAAATTAGAATTGCTGATGCCCCACTGCGTGGGCACGCTTTCAAAATTGTAGGGAACAGGCTGAATATTATCAATTTCCCGTAAGGATATTGTCAGTTTCCCGTAAGGATCCCGTCAACTTCCCGTAAGGATCCTGTCAACTTCCCGTAAGGATCTTGTCGGTTTCCCGTAAGGATCTTATCAACTTCCCGTAAGGATATTGTCAGTTTCCAGACTGGATATCATTGGTTTCCTTACTGGATAATTTAGTATCCTCAAGGGATAATTGATTATGAGGGAGGTTTTTTTCTTTCTTTTTTTAAGGTATAATATCCTCTATGATAAATAAACCCACGGGAACGAGGATTGAAGATGAGTAAGGTTTTTATAAGCTACAACAAAGCGGACCGCCAATGGGCGGAATGGATTGGTTGGCAATTGGAAGAAAACAAATACACTGTTATTCTACAGGCATGGGATTTCAAGGCCGGTTCCAACTTTGTCCTGGAAATGCAAAAGGCAGCAATAGAGGCCGATCACACCATCGCCGTACTATCCGATGATTACCTGGGGGCGTCTTTTACTCAACCCGAATGGGCCGCTGCCTTTGCCCGCGATCCCAGGGGTGAGAAGGGTATCCTCATTCCCGTTCGCGTCCGGGAATGCGACGTCGAAGGAATGCTGGGAACTATTATCTATATCGATCTGGTGGGGCTGGATGAAAAGAAGGCCGCGGAGGTCTTAATAAAAAAGATAAAGCGGGAACGTTTGAAACCCGACACCCCCCCGGCTTTTCCTGGTGGAGTGGGTTCCCTGGAAGCGCGGACCTTTTCCCGGAAGCCCGCTTATCCAATGGACAATATTTCCCTTTCCCGGCTACCCGTTACCGGGGACCGTTTGTTCGGCAGGGAAAAGGAATTGAAAATGCTGGACGAGGCCTGGGCCGATTGCCAAACCGATATCCTGACCCTGGTGGCCTGGGGCGGCGTGGGCAAAACCGCCCTGGTGAACCAATGGTTGAATCGAATGAAAACCGATAACTACCTCGGCGCG
>JAUPLE010000545.1 GCA_030837085.1 Acidobacteriota bacterium
GTTTCACCGATGCTTTTGGCTTTTTCCAGCATTGCCAACGCTGCCGGCAACTCCTGTCTTTTCTCATGATACTTGGAAAGCACCAGGTAAGCAAAATAGGACATCTCTTTTTTTTGAGTTTCCGCCAGGATTTTCTCAGCAAGGATTTTGCCTTCGCCGGCCTGGGAGGGATCGACCGATACCACCAGCAGGTTTGCTTTCAGCAGGCTTGCCGGTTCGGATACATCCGCCCACCGGTCCCTGGCGTTCATTGCCAATGCCCGGTTTACCAATTCAAGGGCTACGCTGAGATCGCCTGGATTATTGGTTCCTGCTTTTTGAAGGGCCAGGGGTAACAGGAGGGAACCATCATCCGGGTAATATTTCACCAATTTTTGGTAATGGTCGGCCTCGTTTTTAAAAAAATCCTGGAAACGAAAGGATTCCACGGCCCAGGCCCCGGCAATAACAATCAACAGGGCAATAGAAAGGGACCGCGGTATTTTGTGTTTTATAAATTGTATGGTTTCTATGAAAAACACCCCGGCAAGAACGGCGGGGATATAAGCGAATCGTAGGGCGATCCTGGGGTTGGTGGGGATGATATCGGGGTTCAGTACAGGCAAGAGAAAAATAAAAAATAACAGTGAATAAAATGTGCAGCGATACTCTTTCCTTTTTAAGAATACCAAAACCATGAGCAGCAGTCCGACGAGGAAATAAGCGAAATACCGGGACTGATATTGCTCAAACTGCTGCATGGAAAAATAAGGCGCAGGGAAAAAAGGAGTGAGGATGATTTTCGTGTAGACGCCGGCGGTTTTACAGATAAGCAAGATATCTTTAATAGAAAAGTTTTGCAGGATATTTTGCATCCCGGTAAATGTACGGTGCAAAATAAGGTAAACGATATCGATGACCACCAGGGGAAGGATCAGGAGATACTGTTTTTTCTTTTTGCCATGTTCCGTTAAGCCCAGGCCGATTAATAACGCCGCCGCCAGGGGAAAGAGCACGGCGTTTTCTTTGGAGAGGAGCGCCAGGATAAAACAGATGGCCGAAAGGATGTAATATGTTTTTTTCTTTTTTTCCAAGAACAGGAGAAACAGGAGGGCAGCGGAAAAAAGGAATAAGGCAGACAGTAGGTCTGTGCGGCCGGAAATCCATGAGACGGCTTCGACGTGCGTGGGGTGAAGGGAAAAGAACAGGGAAATAAAAAAGGCTGGGAGGGCTTTTCTTGAAAGGAAATAAAAAAACAGGAAGAGGAGTAAGGCATTCAGGGCGTTTAGCAGGATATTGGTAAGATGGAAGCCCAGGGGATTGAGTCCCCAGACCTGGTAGTCCAGGTAGAAGGAGAACAGGCTTAGGGGGCGCCAGTAATGGAGGTAGGGGAAATCGGGGAATGAGAAAAACTGGCCGTTAAGGGAATTTAAAAAGGATTTGAAGGTTTTGATGCGTTGGTTTTCGACGATGAGCCGGAAGTCGTCCTTTAGAAAATCGTGCTGAAGGCTGGGAAGGTATAGGAGGACATTTAGCGCCAGCAGGGCAAGGAGGAGGATTATTATTTGTTTTGTTGTGGTTATGGGCTTCATAAAAGGTATTATAATGGATTAAAGGCCAACTTACATTTCTCCATGATAGACCAACCGGGTTCCGTTGAAGATCAGCACTATTTTTTTTAGGGTAGTGCGGTTGATGGCTTTTTGAAACTTCTCATCCAGGCTGTAGCGTCTCAATTGATCTTCCGCTTCTTCGCGCGCTTTTTTGATAGCAGCCGCGGGAAGGGCTTTCTTTGTTCCCTGGGGTTTTATGTACTTAATTTCCAGGAGATACGAATACTTTAGTTGTGGGTACTGGGCCAGGAAAGGTTCCATTACCAGGTCGGCGTATCCTTTTTCCAATTCCCTTTCCGAATAGACCAGGTATAAAGCGGATAGTCCCAGGTAAACATTCAAAAAGGCCTGGATGGCTTTCTCGCCCGTAATTAAATCTCTTATTCCCATCGATGCATCCATCTGTTGGACAATGTATTCGATTAACGGTTTCCATTGGCCGCTAAAGGCCATTTCTCTCATTAATTCTTCAAATTTACTTAAATTGAGGGTAAATAAACCCGTTTCCTCGTAGGTCTCTTTGATATAATCATAGTACAGGCGTTTGACAGCTTCATTGGGGATTTTAAGTATGGCTTTTTTTTCTTCGTCGATACCGGTAATGGTTAAAAGACCGAAATAATACAGCAGTGAAACGAAATTCTCCGGGCTGATCATTTTCTTGACAGGGAAACGGTCGACAATGGCGGAATGGACGGAATGGGTTTCCATGATTTGCCGGAGCCTGGAAAAATTGCCGTTGGTCTGGCTGGAGACGGCGCCTTTTTTATCGATGATGATCAGGTGGCGCAATTTTTTATAATCGATCAAGGCGTTGTAATCGATGAAGTTTCGGGGAAATTGGGAGTCGATCATATATTCCTGCAGAAAGTATAAAATGTGAACGGTGTTAAATAATTCCGTGGAAGCGTTGAAAGAAAACCGGTAATGGTTATACCATTGGCTCATTATTTCCAGCAGTTCCGGGGTGGAATTGTGAATTTTCCCGCTTTGCCTGTAGTATTCGATCATGGTCTCGACTTCCGTTTGAGTAAAGCCCATAATCTCGTTGATATCGGAATGAAGTGAAATATTCGTGGCGATATTGAAGCCGGAGGTGACGTCGTCCAGGGTAATGGGGGAGACGCCGGTCATGAACAAGCGGGAGATGGGGGCTTCGATATCGGTAGTTCCCCATTTGAGTACATTAAAAAAGGCCCGGAAAAAGCCCTCTCCATGGGTTATTTTTTCAAATTCAAGCTCCCCGGATTCGGACAGGATGGTGTTGGCAAAGTTGTCGTATTCGTCGATGATCACATACAATCGATGTTCTTTTCTTTTACAATATTTTAATAGTGAGACCATCACATCAGAGGCATTTTTTTTTGACTTGAATTCTAATTCTGCCTTTTCGCTGTCGACGCCCAGTTGCTTCCCATATTTCATGACAAAACCGGAAGCAGATTCCTGGATATAATTGAGAAATGAACCTTCCACCTGTGATATTTCGGGGTTGACCGCTGAAAAGTTCAGTTTTAATACCAGGTAGTTGTTTTTTTCTTTGGTGGGATTGCGAAGGATGTCGGAGCCGGCGAAAAGGTAATCGAAACGGTCTTTATAATGGATATCGTAGTAAGCTTCCATTACCCCCAGGAAGAGGGATTTGCCGAAGCGGCGGGGGCGGATGAGAAATAAGTAGCTTCCTTTATTTTCAATATTACGGATAAAACGGGTTTTATCGACATAATAAAGGTTTTTTACTTTTAGATCATTGAAATCCGACACCCCATAGGGGATTTGTTTTAAATCGTGTTCATCATTCATCATGGATCAATCTTAAACCAAAAGAAGCCAATTGTCAATTGTTTTGTGGTCCCATCAGGGAAACAGGCATTTCTCTTGTATGTCTTCTTTTTTTTAAAATTTCTGTTTGAGGGTTGAAAATTATTTTTTTTTGAACTATACTTCTCTATCAGGTTTTAAGAGGATGGAGTGCGATGTTTAAGAAAAATAAATTTGAGCGAATCTTAAAGGAAAGAATAAATGAACTGGAATGGAAAATTATTGAAATCGAAGAGAAAAACCGTCAATTGGAAGAACAATCCCGGAAGTTTCAAGAAATGGAGGCTTTAAAGTCACGTTTTTTCGCTGACATTTCCCGTGACTTCCGTACACCTCTTTCATTGATCATGGGCCCGCTGGAACAGATGCTTTCCGAGAGCAA
>JAUPLE010000546.1 GCA_030837085.1 Acidobacteriota bacterium
CCCTGAGAACACCCATTGTATCCTTTTGCTTACCAGTCTGGGATATAAGAGAGATAGGCTATATTCTTGAAAAAAGTTTTAATATCGTTTGTAGAACCGGGCTTCATTGCGCCCCGTTAATTCATCAATATATCGGTACTGCCCCGGAAGGCTCGATCCGCTTCAGTCTCTCCCGTTTCACCACGGAAGAGGAAGTCGCTTATGTACTGGAGGTCATTGATAACCTCGTTCGATGCAATATCCATCGAAATGAAAGGAGTCAGTGCACATGAAACTCATCAATGTTATAAAATTAGATGACTGCTTCGATGGCAGCGTTATTTTCAAATATTGTTTTGATGCTGCCATCGATGAAGCCATGATGAGAAAATTGGCGGAAAACGGGAAACTCCAATATTTCCCGGAATTTCTCAAACCATTTTTCAAAATTATAACCTGTGATGGTGTCCAGCTAAAAGGGATTATCAGGGATTATGATTTCGAGGTGCTGTTTCCCTTTACCAATAAGCAGAAAAAGAAAGAAAACTTCGACACCCTATTGTCGCAACTAGTACAGAACGTAATGAATTAATCGTCCGCTTCAACGCCTCAAACTTTGAGAATCTCGATTTTGGTTGGGTTCCAGGTGCCTAGTTTGTATTTGTTTTCAGCAATTCTTAAGTGATCGGGAATTTGCAGCAAAGAAACGTTATCCATTTTACGTTTTTCGTTTATCACCTGGATGGCTGCATATTCCGAGGTAACCGGGTCTTTTCCCATGATAATTCCTGCCCAATACCAGGGGACTCCCCTGCGGTATGTGCCCCTGAGTCCGTCGCAAAGGTTGAGAATAGTCTTTTGCTTGATACTGGGGCGGGCGCTGACTTCGGCGAGAAAATCAGGGTCGCCATGGCATTTGGACATATCCTTGTCCAACAAACTGCCGATGTGATTCTTAAAAAATAAGCTTACCCCGAAATCGCTTTCTACACATTTCAGCGAAGCCATATTGATGATTTTTGAAGCAGTATCGGTGATAATGCGGGTTAGTTTTTCCTGGGGGTGATAGCCGGCGCCGTCATCATTTCCAAAGACCCTAACCCCGGTTCCTGTCTTATTGATTGTGAATCCACCATCTACCAGGTCTGAGTTGGAACGTTCGTAGATGATAATTTGGTTGAGGGCAATGACGCTGTTCAGGCTCTGGCATAAGGCCCGGACCAGTTCCTGGTGGGGGCGGAGATCAATGGTCCAGTTATTGCAATTAACTTTGACCGCTACCACATCGCTGTTTACTAAACCCAGGGAAGCCCAGGCGTGGGCAGAGTTCGCGGCCCCGGTCAGCGCTAATAGGGCTTTATTGAAAAGGGCGGTGACTTCCTCTTGATTGCATTCGTTACGTTGGTTAATGACTTTTGGATTTTGGGCCAGGATAACTCTCGATTTTACAGGCGGTGCACCTGCTAAAACTCTTGTTAGAAAAGAAAAAGACCCGGCGGCTGCTCCCCACGCTGCAATGGCCTGGCCTCCGGACTTGATAAACGCTCTCCTGGTTAATTTTCTCGACATATTTTCCTCCTTTTACAGGGCATTATAAATCTCCCCGGCGAATTGGTTCAGTGTTTCTATCAACGTATCATTACTCAAGCCGAGGTATACTAAATATTTTCCTTTGATAAAATAGATGAGGTAATCAGGTTCGTAGTTATAGGTTTTGCAGGTGAACCCGATACTCTTTTCGTTAAAACCTTTCGGACAGATGGCTTCGTCGGCGTAAGCGGCTTTGGCATTTTCAGGCGTCCCTAAATTGTATATATCCAGGGTGATTGTGTCTTTCGTATTGGTGATTTTGAGAACAAAATGGGCGACGCTGTGAAAACCGTGTTTAATATAAACCTCGCCTCCGCCGTCGATATAGTCGTATATCGTGCCGTTTTTTTGTGGGTGTTCGTAGGTGCCGTAATATTCCGGAGTTTGGGCATAAACAAATCCACCCGGGATTTTCCCGGGAATGAAGCGGTTGTTATCGGTTTGACCAAAGGTGTTGAAGCAAGAGACCATTAGGATGCACCAGCAGAGGAAATAGACGCGGCCGCATTTTTTCACATGTTCATTTGTTGTCATGCATTCTCCTGCCGACTATTTTATTAAAAATAGTATAAAAAGTCCAGCCCCCGACACACCCAAAAACTTCTGATAATCAAAAGTTTTTGGGGGTGTCGGGACCTTTTTTTAAAAAGGTCCTGACCCGCCGGAGGCCGCTAGTTGAGGGAAAGTTGGGGACGGTCCTACAGGCCGTCCCCATTTCTATCCTAATTTAACGTCTCCATGTGCAGTTCCCATTCTTCCTTATCGGCATTATCTACCAGGTAATAATAGCCGTTGTCGGAAAAGGTGAACATTGTTTCATGGTTGAGTTTGATTTTGTCGCTGCTTGCCGTAGGGAGTAAAATCCGGTTCAACTGCTTTCCTTGATAATCAAACACAAAGAATTCCGAACGATTATCCTGTTGTTTATAGGTCTGCACATAAACCCTACCGCCGTTGCCGTTACCGCTGCTTGTTACCACTAGATCCCGAATGGCCGGTAGATAATCGGGGAAATAGAGCCGCTGGAAGATTTCCGGGGGGACATTACTAAACCTGGCGGTTTTAAACCAGTCCAGGAGTTCTTTTTTAAAGGAACCGGTTAATTCAAGCCGTTCATAAGGCATTTGAATAGAGGGCATCGGATTGCCGGACTTGTCGAATACCTTAATATGGAAATCCTGTTGAATACCACCGGATACAAAAAGGGTATTGTCTGCGCAATGAAGGTATATGTACGGCGTTGGGACAACATTCTTCCCGTTTGGGGACATCGCATTTCTATCAAGCGATGCCAGGGTTTTAATGGGTTTTAATTGAGCGTCGCAGAGAACCACGTCCAGTGTAAACACACCGCCGTCACCCCGATTTACTCTTACAACCGCAAAACCCTCGCCTATTGGGGCAATTTGCATGCACAGGAAGGGGAAGGTTTTCTCTTTGATCATTTTACCTTCTTTGTTATAATAGACCATTTTGGTCTGGGAGTTAAGGAATATATCTCCATTAACCAGGCGGAGGTTCAGTGCTATTTCTTCATTCGGAAGCAGCTCTGAAGGGCCTTCGCCCCTTTTCCCGAATTTCGTAATCAACCGGTAATCCTGCAGCGAATACTTATACACCTCTACACCATCCAGGATATACAGCTCATTTCCCTGGATGGCCATGACCAGGGGTTTCTTCAGTTCCGGTAAAACCGCCAGTTTTTTCCCATATACCAATGAAACCAGCACCACCAATACTAACAGCAGCATCACAAAAATTTTTTTACTCATTTAATCCTCCTATAATTAAAGTCATTGACATCATGTTTATTCAAGGGATCCGTCGGAATTGCCAATTGCGGTTTCGTTTTCCGAAGGAAGCCGGTATGGTTATAATATGAATTGTCATGGGTTTCAATGGTACAATACTCCTATTTTACTAAAATAGGACATTTGTACTACCGGGAAGTAGTGGGCGGTTACAGCCGGGAATCCCCGGTTGGCAA
>JAUPLE010000547.1 GCA_030837085.1 Acidobacteriota bacterium
AAAAAAATATCGCCGCTGTCTCTTCGGACCAACCCCACCAACATTTTAAAAATGGTGGATTTGCCGGCCCCATCCGCGCCAGCGACAATAGTGGTTCGGCCTTCAGGGATGACAAGGGAAACATCCTGCACCGCCGCGATATCGCCGAAGGATTTCGAAATATTTTTCAATTCAATCATCGTTATTCATCGTTCATCATTTTGATTCTTTCTCAATTGCCACCGTTACCGGCATACCGATCTTAAGAATGCCCGTGTCGCCATCGACTTTGATCTTCACCTGGTAGAGGAGGGACTCTCGCTCCTTTTCCGAAATAATGTACTTGGGCGAGAATTCCGCTTTCCTACCGAAATATGAAACCGTGCCCCATAACTCTTTATTCCCCATACCATCGACCAGGATACGCGCTTTCATGTTCAACTTCAGTGAAGAAACTTCTTGTTCTTCCAAAAAAGATTCCACGTAAAGACTGGGCAAATCCAATATGTCCGCAATCGAAGCCCCAGGAAAAACCGTCTCACCCACGGAAACAAATTTTTCGATAATAACTCCCTCGGAGACCGGCGACTTAATCACATGATCCGCCAGTACCAGGTTTAAATATTTCTGTTTATTATCAATCTTTTCCTTTTGCAAATCCAGGTCCCGGAGAGTCTTCTCAATATCAACCAACGACGTCGCCGCTTCCAGCTTTTTCAATTCCATCACTTCTAAATTTTCTCCCGGGATCGACTCAGACTTCCGTAACCTCTTGAAACGCTCCACCTGCTTGCCCAGGTAAGCCAGGTTTGACCTGAGAAAAACGGCTTTGCTTTTAAGCTTTTCCTGGTTGTTTTCTATTTCTTTAAGCGAAATCGCCAGTTCATCCAACTGGTTCTTACTCTTATCGCTGTTGATAGTTACCAATATCTCATCTTTGGCCACTTTCTGCCCTTCTACCATTTTTATCTCATCAACAGCGCCGGAAACCTGGGCCTTGAGCGTTATAATATCGCCGTCTACCACACCAGGCGCTTTGATTTCTCCTACTTGCCGTTTCCCACAAAATGGGACTAAAAGTGCGCATATCAAAAGAATAATTAATTTCTTCATTGTTCCTCCTTGCCTCCGGCGGCCAGAGGGCTCTTTTGAAAAACCGCCCCCTGGACCCCCATAAAACTTTTGCTTATTCATCTTTGTCAGTGTCCGTCCGTGTTGCCGTTTCGTCCGTGGCTGACTGTTTTTCCAATTACCCGGTTGATACTGACTTTAACCAATTCCAACTGCATCATCGTTTCCTTCTTCATCGATTCATACCTCTCCTTCGTCGTAAGCGCATCCAGGTAATCAATGTTCGCTACCTGCTGCTCCCTATACAAATCCGCCTTTAATCCCACATCCTCCGCCGCCGTCCCCACCAAATCATCCAGTATGCCGATTTTTTTCTCCATCGACCCCTTGGCATCAAACAACTGCTTCAACAACTTCTCCCCCTCTAAAATAAAATCATCCCGCTGGTTCTTCACCTTCTCACCCGCATAATCCAACACCATAAGGTCCCGCTTCCTCTTATCCCAATCAAAAAGTTTTAAACTGAAACTAACCCCACCCTGGAAATACAACTGCCACTGGTTCTTGAAAAAATCCAGGCCCGGCCGTCCATAATGCAATTCCGCAAAACCTGCCACCTGCGGCAGATATCCCCCTTTTACCATTTTCCCCCGCGTGGAAAGCATCGCCAAATTCCGGTCCAGCGTCTGCAAAAGAGGATGAGACGATTTAAACGCTGCCAACGCCCCCTCATAATCATCCACCTTTTCTACATAGCCCACAGCCACTGCGTCAATATCCAGACCACACAACTTCTCGAAATGAAACTTCTCCGCCGCGATCAAATGATTTAAATCCTCTACATTGAGTTCCTGCTCACGAAGCTTCCGCCGCGTCTCCAACAAATCCGTCTTACGCACCAGTTCCTCTTTGAAAAAATCCTCGATCTTCTTCAAATGAAGACCCAATTGCCGGATCAACGTCTCCAGCGAATCCCGTTTGTCCAACAGCAGGTGATAATTAAAGTATGAAGATTTAATCTCAGCCGCAATGTCAATTTTTTCCAGCAAAGCCTGATTTTGGGCCACCGCCAACTCCAACTCGCTTAACTTTATCCCATTGGACAGGATATTCCCCGTGAAAAACGGCTGCTTCAACGAAAGATTCAAGTCGTAATTATGCTTCGCACCCGCCTTGATGGATTTACCCGGGAATGCGATCTCCATCTGTTCCGATTTAAAAAGATAAGACCCCGCCGAATCCAGGGAAAAAAAACGTTTCATCTGCGCCGTTTTCTTCTCCAGTTCCAGCGATTTTTCTTCCAGCGCCTGGTTCCGATAAGTGGCCGACCGTTCCAGGCCTCTTTGGATAGCCTCTTCCAGGGATACCCCCTCCGCCGGCAGCCAAACCGGACAATTCATTGCTATTAATATAATGAATACCAAAATAATAAACTTTCTCATGTTAACATACCTCTTCTTAATAAATTCAAGACACTTTCGATTCGCTTCTCTTCAAAATTTTCGTCCGAAACCGGATTTTGAAAGATGATTTCCATGAACGGTTTCCCCAGGAAGGAGAGCAGGGAAAGCGAAACAAGATTCAGCATGAACTGAAACGGGTCTCCTTCTGAGATTTCTCCTTTGCGATACCATTTCCCAATCAAATCTTTCAAGTGACCAGGACCTGGGGTCAACCCATTTTCTGTAAAAAGATCCCTCATTAATGAAGTAATGTTTCCAGGGTTTTGAATGAGCTCGATCATAATCATTTTGACAAAATCCGGGTTGCGGGAGAAAATACCTGAATAAATTTTCACCGCTCTTTCCAGGAATACCTCGGCAGTGGGATTCATGGAAATCAATTCCACCATTTTCGGGTAAACACTGGAGAAAACTTTCCTGATCACGACTTCATAGAGCTTCTCCTTGGAGGAGAAGTAATAAAAGATCATGGCTTTATTAATATTGGCCTCTTTGGCAATGCGTTCCATGCGGGCCCCGGAGAGACCGTAAGTGGAAAACTCTTTTAAGGCTGCTTTCAAAATTCGTTGATCAGCGTCTTGTTTTTGTTCCATTTTAACCAACCGTTTAGTTTAACCATTTGGTTAGAATAATATATATTTTTTCTTTTGTCAACTGAAAAAATATTTTTTTCGGCAGGGCATCCTGGGGGAAAGCTAGAAACCCTTGACAATAAATGAAGACTGGTTTTCATTTGCTAATATAGCCCCATTTCGGTTGAATATAAAAAGAAAAATAGAACAATTTTTTATAAGAATGGTCTTGACAACTACTATGAGATTTGATAAATATGTTATATTAAGAAGGAGGTCTTATGAGTGTTGATGTTGGAGTTAGCGAAGCGAAGTCAGATCCAAATGTAGTACCTTTGTGTGATATTTTGTTGGTGTTGTTAATCATCTTCATGGTCATTACACCGGTCGCCCAGAAAGGTATCGATATCAAGTTACCGGAAACCCAGGAGGGCCCAACTGGCCCTACTAGTACTGCGATTATTCTAACGTTGGAAGATGACTTGTCGATCAAGCTCAATGCGGAAACGGTTGCCAGGGATTTATTGTTGAACAGGTTGAAAGACGAATTTCAAAATCGTACCAACAAGACAATCTTTATTCGCGCAGACAAATCCGTTCCTTACAGTGAAGTGCTGAAAGTCATCGACGCATCGAAAGGAGCTGGCATCGAAGTACTGGGTGTCTATACACAACAGTATGAAACAAACCCCAAATAGTAGCTCTTTATTTACCGATCACCTGGGATTCGTCGCGAGTAGACGAATGCCTTACAAATGCGGATGTCGAATAACGGAACTTGAGTGTCGAGCGGCGGATGTTGAATGATACTACCTAGTACGTATCCAAAATTATCTCATCTTCCAATTAAAATTCAAGTAGAGTTGAAATCGACTGCAAAAAATTGTACAATAAGTGCTTAGACTCTCAGGATTCGAAAAATAAGGAGGATGTGGGTCGAATGGAACTAAATGAAGAGAAAGAACTTAAAAAAGTCATCGATGACTTTACGGCGGCGGTTCGCATTTTCCGAACAAAGGATTATACGAAAGCCTCCGGCGCTTTTGAAAGCATTGTAGAGCAATATAAGGATTCCGAATATTACAGCGTTTTAGAAATTCAGGGGCGTGCGAAAATGTACAAAAACATCTGTCATTCGCAATTGCACCCGGTTCAAGTGGTGTGCACCACAGACGAAGATTATTTGAATGAGGGCATATTCCAAATGAACAAAAAAAATTTCGACAAGGCGCAGGAACTCCTTGAACCTTTGATCAAAAAGAAATTCAAGGAACCTTACGTAAACTATCTCATGTCGGTTGTTTACCTTAAAAAGAAAGATATCCCAGCCTCGCTGGAACACCTGAAAAAAGCTGTAAAAAAAGACGAATCCTATCGGATCAGTGCACATAATGACTCGGATTTCGATGAGTTGTTCGAAAACGATGAATTTCATTCTATTATCCAGAGGTGATCCGATATACCATGATTGCCCTTTGTGAATACCCGGTCACGGGAACTCAAACCATGAACCGGATTTTGTTCCGAGGAAAAGAGGGCACATACTGGCAAAAAAAAATATTTGCGTGCAAAGAAGCCAAATCTCTCTCCGATGTCGGAAACGATGAAAGAATCGATTTCCTGGTGCTATTTAATCCCAATACCTTTTTGGAGATCGCACCGGCTGGTATCGCTGAGATATTTGCGCGCATGAAACAGTTCTTTACAGAAAAAGAAGCGCAGGGCTCCACCCCGGAGCCCTTTCTTTCTCTTGAAGGCCACCCGTTTTTTGCCATGCCCATGAAAACCTTTGAACGGTTGAAACCGGAACTGGAGCGGCTAAACCTATTTACCGCCTTTCCAGGGACGAACGCCGAGGTGATTCTTATCCCACTGGAAAACAACTATAAAACCCGCAGCTTAACTGGTGATTTCCAGGTTATCGAGGATTTCATCCTACGTTTCCAGGCAGAGGAATTCATAAAGGATGGTGTCATCATCGAGGATTACCGTCATTTTTACGTAGAAGGTATAGCTCCCATCGGCGCAGGGACGAGAATTTCTTCCGGGGTCGTAATCAAAGGCGCAAGTGTAATCGGCAAAAATACAATCCTTTATCCCCATGTATATATCGAGAATTCCATCATCGGCGACAATTGCACAGTATTGCCCGGGTGTATCATCAATGATTCAACCCTGGAAAATAATGTCCAGATCGGCCCCTATACCCATTTGAGAAATGCCGCCCTGGTCAAAGAAGGGGCTAAGATGGGCAACTTTGTCGAAATGAAGAAAAGTACATTGGGTAAAGGCTCCAAGGCCATGCATTTATCCTATATCGGGGACGCCGAGGTCGGTGAGAAAGTGAACATCGGCGCAGGAACCATTACCTGCAATTATGACGGCGTTAATAAAAATAAAACCATTATCGAAGATAATGTATTCATTGGTTCGGGAACAGAATTGGTGGCGCCTGTGGCCGTAAGAAAGAACAGCTATGTGGCCGCCGGTTCCACTATCACCGAAGAAGTGCCGCCCGATTCCCTGGGCGTGGCCAGGCAGAAACAGCGAAATATTATCGATTGGGTGAAACGAAAACGAAAGAAAGGATAAAGCGTCTCACCCTCTTGACATTTAGATACTTTTATTCTATTATACAGGCAATCAATTAAGTTTGAAAAGGAGTTAAAATGACTCGGAAACTGATTAAACCTGATCTAAATGAGATCAAAAAGTACCAAAAAAAAGATGCCAAGAAAAAACCACCGCCGGCATATAAGACCCATGCGGAAAATTACTACTATATCAAGCAGATGAATAACCGCACCCATATGATCATCGCCCTGGTGGACGGCAATTCCTTCAAAGGAAGAATCGAATGGTACGACGAAAAGTGCCTCAAAATAAAAACTGAGGACGGAGAAAACTATATCGTTTTCAAACATTTCATAAAATACATGTTCAAAAATTCCGAATTTGGCGACGAAAGACAAGGACAAGAAAAGGATAAAGATTAATAAGCGGACTGCTGTAACCTTAGGAGACCCCGAGGGTATAGGGCCGGAAATCGTATATCAAAGTCTCCGGGACTATTCTCCTGCGCATCCCATGATCATTATCGGCAGCAGGGAGTTTTACCAGGACAAAACAATCCCGCTCATTAACGCTGTCGAGGAAATCGAAAACCGCGATAAAGGCATCTATTTCTATCACGTCGATGCTCCCGCATCAAGTGATGCGTCGTTTACCTATGTAGAGACCGGGATTCAATGGGCGCTGGATAAAAAAATTTCCGCCCTGGTTACTGCCCCCATTTCCAAAGAAAAATGGTTAAAGGCGGGCATTCCTTACCGCGGGCATACGGAACTCCTGGCCCAAACCGCCGGGGTCAAAGAACATGCCATGTTCTTCTGGTCCCGAAACCTGAAAGTCGTCTTATTCAGTATTCACATTCCCCTTAAAAGCATATTCGAACGGCTCAAAAAAAATGAAATCATCCGTTTTATCCGTTTTGCAGCTAGCGAATTATCCCGGTTATTCTCAAGAGACTTTACCTTCCTGGTCAGTGGATTAAATCCCCATGCCGGCGAAAACGGTTTCCTGGGAAACGAGGAAATCGACGAAATTATCCCGGCCATCGAGACCTTGAAACCAGAAATAAATATCGATGGCCCTTTCCCGCCGGATGTTATTTTTTTAAAAGCAAAGGAAATGAAAGATGCGGTGGTAATTTCCTGGTACCATGACCAGGGATTGATTGCCTTTAAACTCTTAAATATCCACAGGGGAGTGAATGTTACCCTGGGGCTGCCGTATATCCGAACGTCCCCGGATCACGGGACCGCCTATGATATCGCCGGAAAGGGAATTGCCAATCCTGCCAGCATGAAACAAGCCATCCGCTTAGCCGAGTTATTGATAAGTTAGCGGTCCAGGTTCCTCTCAATGGCTTGAACCAGTTCCTCCGGTTTGATGGGCTTGCCCACGTAGTCATCCATTCCGGCGGCAATACATTTTTCCCGGTCGCCTTTCATCGTATTGGCTGTCAGGGCAACGATGGGAATATGGTGATCCCGGACCATTGACCCAGGATTCCTGATAATACGGGTTGCTTCATAACCATCCATTTCAGGCATTTGAATATCCATGAGTACAAGGTCATAAGAGGCCTTTTCCAATACCCGGACAGCCTCTTTGCCATCCGGCACCGCATCAACACTGTAGCCCAATTTTTCCAATATTTTCATGGCCACTTTCCGGTTAATGAGGTTATCTTCCGCCAGCAGGATGCGTGTATCCCGGTTCTTTCTCCTGGCAATCGTTGACCGGGTCGGGGTGCCTTTTTCCTGTTCCCGATCTTCCCCTTTTTCGCGATTAACAACCAGCGAAAGACACTCATACAATTCTTCCTTTGTCACCGGTTGAGTTAGGCATGCCGCGAAACCATTTTGCTTCAACCGTACCGCGTCATCCCTTTTACCAAACGAAGTCATCATGATCAGGAAAGTTTTCTGTAGTTTTGGGTTATTTTTAATCGTTTTTGCCATTTTTACCAGGTCCATTCCCGGCATTGGCATGTCCAGGATGGCAACGTCATAGGAATTGGACTGGATCGCTGCTTCCTGCATCTTTTTCAATGCCGAAGGACCATCAACGGCTTCATCATACCGGCAATTCCACAAGTGCAATTGATCTCTCAGCATCAGGCGCCTGGAAGCATTAGCGTCCACTACCAGGATACGCATACCCTGGATTCCTTTGGCTGGCCAACGTTCATTTAACTCTTTTTGGGCTGGTTGTTTTTTGAATACAGCGGTAAACCAGAAAGTAGAGCCTTTGCCTTCTTCGCTTGTGACGCCGATTTGTCCTCCCATTAGTTCGCAAAGTCTTTTCGAAATCGCCAGGCCCAGGCCTGTGCCGCCGTACTTCCGGCTCATGGAAGCGTCCACCTGGGTAAATTTGTCGAAAAGATTATTTACCCGATCCCTGGGAATACCAATACCCGTGTCGGAAATGGAAAACCGGATGGTTACGTGAGTATCGGTTTCACTCTCCAGGGCTACATCCAGGGTGATATTTCCCTGGGGAGTAAATTTAATCGCATTCCCGATAAGGTTAGTCAGTACCTGGCGCAGGCGCCCCGGATCGCCCTGCAAAAAAAATTGCACATCAGGACCTATTCGGAAAACCACATCCAGCCCTTTCTTTTTCATCCTTAGGCTGTGTAAATCCAGTAGATCTTGCAGGATGGTGCGCAAATCAAAATCCAGGGTATCCATTTCCAATTTTCCGGCTTCGATTTTTGAAAAATCGAGGATATCGTCAATAATGGATAATAAGGCGGTGCCGCTTTTATGGATAGCATCGATATAACCGCGTTGTTGCTTATTTAACCGGGTTTCTTGCAGCAACCAGGTCATCCCGATGATGCCATTCATGGGCGTTCGGATTTCATGACTCATGTTGGCGACGAACTCGTTTTTTGCCTGGTTGGCGGCTTCGGCGATTTCTTTGGCCCTTTTTAATTCCTCTTCTTCCTTTTTACGTTCGGTGATATCACGGAAAAGAACCTGGACCGCCGGTTCATTTTTATAGCGAATTGGAGCGGATATGATTTCAACATCGATTTCCTGGCCGTCAAACCGGAGGAATTTTCCCTCTACCCGTTGTATCACATCCTCTTTGTAGTCGCTGTGAACAAATTCGCAGAGCGGTCGCTCGGCAAATTCTTTTGCACTGGAAGCGCCGAAAAGTTTGACCCCAGCCGGATTAACATATAGTACGCGGCCTTTGCTGTGCACAACAATGGCCCCGGGTGAATATTCCACCAGGGTCCGGTACCGTTCTTCGCTCTGTTGTAGGGCATCTTCTGCCTGCTTACGCCGTACAATATCACGCTGTAGTTCTTTATTTGCTTTATGTAACTCGGCAGTTCGCTCGATTACCCGTTGTTCAAGGAGGTCCCGGGCTTTTACCAGCATTTTCTCCGTCTGTTTCAGCCCCAGGTAAGCGCCGATCATCTCCGCTGATACTTGCAGTATCCTGATGCTTTCGTTACTCCATTCCGGGTTACCCTGGAAGTTAACGAAACTAATAAACCCTTGCCAACTGCTTTTAATATTAAGAGGTAGGATCAACATGAAGGCCATGCTCATGGCCAGTTTTTCCAGTAAGTCCTGCTCTTTGACTGGAAAACTATCAACCGGCCCGGAAATCGCTTCCCCCTTACCCAGTTTTTCTTGCCATCGTTGGAAGCCTTGTTTATATGGAATATACATCGTCTGAGAGTTACCTGGGGCGGTTGTAGGAGGTAAAGGAACTGCGAGATTATGCAATTCAAGGATGAGATGCATGCATAGGCCTTCGATGGGGTCCTCTATATTTTCAAAAACGCAAATACTTCCTATTTCGGTTGCCTTTAATAAATGGCTGACCGCTTCTTCCATGGCGTTGGGGCTATTGGTTAGGAGCGCCCGAGAGCATTGAGCCAGGGCTTCTTCGAGGCGCAGGCGCAAAGCCAGGTTTTTTTCAGCTTCACGGCGTTGGACAATATGGCCCCATTCTCGGAGGACCCGTTCGGCAATCCGCGGCATGGCTGCCAGGGTAGCTGCTGATTTTACCACATAGTCCAGCGCCCCGGCTTTCATGGCGTCGACTGCTACTTGCTCGTCCCCATGGCTGGTGAGCACCACGATCGGGTATGGCAGGTCTTTTTCTTTGGAGGTCAGTAATTCAATCCCTTTGCCATCCGGCAGCATTAAATCCGTGAGTACCAGGTCCGGTTGTGCTTCCACCAACTCTTTCCGGGCTTCCTGGAGGTTTACCGCCACTTTCAGGCAAAAGCGTCCGCTGTGAGCCCTGAATGCTCTCGCAATCAAGCTGGCGTGGCCGGGATCATCTTCCACCAGGAGGATTGAGCTTTGTTCCTTCTCTTTCATATGACCTCACAAATCTAAGTTCTTCATTCTTAACTTTACCATCTTTCAAATATAACTTGACTATAAAAAAATTTCAAGTATATTATCGTTTTTTTTGTTTTTATAGGTGGGAATAGAGACGGATAAAATTTTTTTGGTGTGATACCCAGGGACCTCATTTGCTATGAGAGCTTTTATTGACAAGGTCCCTGGGCACTTCAGCATTAGTTATTGATAAAATCGTCGAATTTAATGTCGTAAACGTTAAGGGTCCTGGCCAATATCCTGTTAATTCGCGCCAGGGTCAGGTTGTAATTGATGACAGACTGCAGCGCCTGGGTTTGGGCAGTGGCATACTGCTTCTGGTATTCCAGTACAACAAAATTGGTGGAAAGACCTACGCTGAGTTTTTTCTCTTCGGCTTTCAGCCTTTCTGCCTGCAATTCTACCGCGATTTTATAGGCTTCCACCAGCTTTTCATTGGCTTGCAGCGCCTTGATAACGTCTTTGACTTCGGAATAAACGGTATTTTCAACATTTTTTAAATTTAACTGCGCCCGCTCCAGGTTGATCCTGGCCTGCGCCAGTTGGGCTTTCTCCAGGGAAAAACTCAGCGGCATTGTCAGCGATAATTGAACCCGGAAGTTTTTGTAAAGGCGGTTGAAAACATCATGCATGGCGTCCCCCATCGTTCTCTCTTCGATTTTCTCGATATCGGTTTCTGGATTAAAATCAGGCAGGATAGGACTTTTGCCGGGTTTATATGTCGTCTTCTTGCCGCCGCGGCCGGTGGCATAATAAGTGGCTGATAATTGAAGTTCCGGGAGCGCCTGGTTTCGGGCATATTTCACCCCGATTTGGGAGTTTTCCAGGTTCAGTTTGGCCCGCTCCACGTCCGGCCGGTTATTAAGACCTTCCGACAGGAGTCCATCAAAATCCACATCGATCTTTTTGATTTCAGGCTTTTCCGTAGGAACAACCGTATAATTCTCTTTACTCATATTAAGAATACGTTTCAACCGTTCTTCCGCGGTTTGAATGGTCTGTTCCGCGACGATCAATTGGCTTTCATTCAAAGCGACGTCGGCTTTGGCAGTCAGTATCTCAATAGGAGCCGCACTGCCCACGCGAACCTTGATTTCGTTTTGCTTCAGTAGGTCCTGGGACCGCTGCAGCGCCATTTTGGTGGTCTCAAGGTTTTGATGCGCATAAACCAGGTTCCAGTACGCATCTTCGACATTGTAGATTAGAGTGAGGATATTCTCTTTTAATTGATGCCTGGCAATGTGCAAGTTATTGGCTGCTATATAAATGGCCTGCTTGGTGGGAGTGAGACCGAAATTTTTCAGTAACGGCTGGGCTAATGTCACCTGGGCCTGGGCATATAAACTGGGATTCGGGTTGGTGAGTATATTGTTGGATTCGAATTTCTGATTGTAGATATCTAAATTGATATTTCCCCCCAGGGGCAGTCGCTGCGTTAAACTGAACTCCAATGATTTTGTCTGGCCGGTAACGACATCCAGGGTTCCACTCAAGATACCTTCCGAAGGATTGTTGGTTTCAGATGTGATGCCGTTGATTTGCAGGGTGGGTATGAAGATAGCCTTGTTGATCCGCAGCGCCTTCCGGGCATACTCCGCATCCGTCATCTGGACCTGCAAGTCCAGGTTGTTCTTTAAAGTGTAATAAATAGCCTCTTTAAGCGAAAGCTCCTTCTTCTGCTCTTCAGCGAAAACGAGAAAACCCCCGCTGATTAAGAGCACTATCAAAAAACTGACCCATTTTTTCATGAGTACCTCCATTCACTTTCTTATATTAATTCGATTGTCCTTCCGAAAACCATCCGTTTTTCCGAAGGAATCATATTATACCATGGGAACCTTTATTTGGCACCCCCGGTTTTAAGAATTAGATACGTAAATTAATCTGAAAAGGTTCAAAAAAAAAATGAAAAATCCTGCTGTTCATGGTATAATCGCCTGAAGGAGGAAAATAAAAAATGTACCCGGTTGTCGAATGGAAAAACAATAAGGTCTATATGATCGATCAAAGACTTTTGCCACTGGAAGAAAAAATGGTCGAGCACTCCGATTACCACCAGGTGGCCAGCAGTATCAAGGATATGGTCGTACGGGGCGCACCGGCCATCGGCGTCTCCGCCGCAATGGGCATTGCCCTGGGCGTCATGGCCATGAAACCAAACGGAAATTTGGAAAAGGAATTTGCAGAGATAACTGATGTCATCTCCAAAACCCGCCCCACCGCCGTCAATCTCTTCTGGGCTGTCGAACGCATGAAA
>JAUPLE010000548.1 GCA_030837085.1 Acidobacteriota bacterium
AAGTACTGTCCGCCGGTCCGGGTAAAGCTTTCCTGTCAAACTTCCCACTGGGGGTCAACGGAATTCTTTCCAGGGCAATGAAATGGGTGGGAATCATATATGCCGGTAGAATAAGAGAAAGATACTCTTTTAACTCGGTATCGGCAGGTATGCCGGCTATGTTTTCGGTTGCCTTCGATGGGATGAAGTAAGCGCAAAGGTATTTCTCTCCACCATTGCTTTCTTTTACTACGACGACGGCCTCTTTTATACCCGGATGTTTCAATAACCGGGATTCGATCTCTCCCAGTTCAATCCTAAAGCCCCTGATCTTAACTTGCTGATCGATTCGACCCAGGAACTCAATGTTGCCATCAGGTAACCATTTAGCCAGATCACCGGTTTTGTAAATAATATAGGTCTTATAGGACCCATAGGACCTATATTTTACAAATCTGTCTGCCGTCAATTCCGGGTTGTTTAAATAACCCCGCGCCAGACCACTCCCGGCTATCACTATTTGACCAGGAATACCAATAGGGCTTAATTGATCGTTTTTATCAATGATATAAATACGCGCATTGGCTATCGGCTTCCCGATTACGTCAGTGCCGGGTATATCCCATTGCAGGTTGGCGGTCGCAGTAATTGTAGTTTCGGTAGGGCCATACTCATTGTATAGTTTCACCTGGGGTATTTTTTCATCGCTTTTTCTAAACAGATTTGACTCACTCTTTTCACCGGCCAGGACAACAAATCTAAGACTTTCCAGTTGTTTGCCCCGGCTAATATTCAATAACTCGGCATAAATTCCCGGCGTCAGGCTGATATGGGTAACACCTGTGATGTTTAACAATCCTGTTATATAAGTGAAATCCAGTTTTTTAGATTCGGGAACAATAACCAATTTTCCCCCGGAAAGCAAGCTGGAATAAGTGTTAGCCCCAAATCCATCAAATGTATAGGAAAGAAGTTGCATGGTCACATCTTTAACGCTAAAGCCATAAGCCTTTAATCGCCAGCAAATGTAATTCACAACTCCACCATGCATTACCGGAACCCCTTTTGCCCTACCGGTGGTACCGGAGGTGTAGATTATGTAAGCAAGATTTGAAGATAATAAATCCGAAGCACGAATATTGAAATCGCGTGTACAAACAAATTCAAAATTCAAATTCTCAAAATCCAAAACCATCAAATCTTCAAAGCTTTTGTTTTGAACATTTATTTTTTGAACATTGGGATTTGTTTCGAATTTCGAATTTCTGATTTCGGATTTATTTATTAAAACCCTGACATTGCTGTCCTTTAACATGTAATCGATTCTTTCTTGTGGGGACCACGGATCTATGGTTAAATAAGCGCCGCCGGATTTTAATATACCCAACAGGCCGATAATCATTTCAATTGACCGTTCTATCATAATGGCCACAATACTGTCCGCCAGGACGCCTTTTTCGATTAACACACCGGCCAACCGGTCGGATTGTTCGTTTAATTGGCGGTAGGTCAGTCCGACTGGTCTGACATGTCCGACATCTCCGACAAGTCCGACAGAGTCAGGCGTCTTCGACACCTGTTCTGCAAATAATTGATGAACGGTTTTGTCTTCGGGATATTCTGCCGCTGTAATATTAAATTCATACAATACCCGGTTCTTCTCTTCCTCCGACAGGAGTGTCAGCCCCCTCGTTTCTATTCCCGGATTCTTGAGAACCTGGTCAAGCATAATACCGAAATGTTGAGCAAACCTCTCTATAAATTCCCTGTCATAGGCATTGCCGTTGTAATGAAACATTATCCTGAATTGATTTGATCCCGCCAATACAAGGTTAAAATCATAATTGGTTTGTTCGAACACTTCTATATTGGTTAATTTCAAAGATATTTTATTTTCTTTTCCATACCCTTCAATTTGTTCCGCAATAGGGTAATTCTCAAATATAAAGACGTGATCGATCAAATTTTGTTTCAATGCCGCCGCCGATTGTATTTCGGCTAAAGGATGATAATGATAGCGGCTGCCGGCTACTGATTCCTTTTGAATCATGTGAATCATGTGATTAAATTTCAGTTTCCCATGCCAGCGGATTCTTACCGGGATGGTGTTGATAAATAAGCCGATAATCGATTCCACCCCTGCTAATTCAGAGGGCCGGCCCGATACCACCGCGCCGAACACCACATCCTCTTTGCCGTTATATTTCCCCAGCAAAATTCCCCATACCGCTTGAATTACCGTATTCACCGTCACATTATTCCTGCCGGCCAACTTATTCAATAAGGCTGTCTTTTCCATATCCAATAGGACCGAAACCA
Organism: Acidobacteriota bacterium; assembly: GCA_030837085.1. Lineage (GTDB taxonomy): Bacteria > Acidobacteriota > Aminicenantia > UBA2199 > UBA2199 > JAKAGC01. The sequence goes on from JAUPLE010000548.1 coordinate 2,299, forward strand.
TTTCATTCTTAACGGCCTTCAATTCCCGGGCTGGCTTTGTTTTGGGAACCCCGGTTTGCTCTTCAAAAGAATCCAGGTAGTTTTTCCAATACCGGGCCGAGTCCTCCTTATCCTTTTTTTCCAGCCATTGAATATATTCCCGGTAGGGAATTACCCCCGGTAACCGGCGTGGTTGGTTCTCAACATAACTCGAGTAAATCTCAAAAAATTCAGTATTCAATATGCCGGTACACCATCCATCCATCAAGATATGATGAAAACTCCATATAAACTCATACCCCGATTCATCCAGCCTAAAAATAGCCACCCGCATTAAAACATCTTTACTTAAATTAAAAGGACGATATTTTTCTTTCGCTTTAAATTCCCGGATATGGTTCTCCTTTTCCTGTCGATCACTGATTTGGCATAGATCTTCGTAATAAAAATCAATGATTCGCTCATTTAATACGATCTGAACCGGTCGCACGATATCCTTGTGTACAAATGCCGTCCGCAATATGTCGTGACGTTTAAACAGTTCATTTAAACTTTTTTCGACAACCGGTATATCCAATTCTCCTTCCAGGCGATAAGACATTTGTTCGTGATATGAAGCCGATGAATCGTCAAGCAATGTGTGAAACAACATCCCTTCCTGCATGGGGGACAACGTATAAAGGTCCTGGATTCCCGGGTATTCCTTCACTAAGCGATCAGAGTTCTCAATGGATAATCCCTTGTAGGTAAAATCCGCCGGGGTTGGCACGAGGGTTTCCTGGGAACTACAAAAGGCGATTATAGACTTAAGTTCGAACTCGAAATTCCCGGCTAATTGGACCATGGTTTCCGGTTTGAAATGTAATTTATTATACGAAATATTCATGGTTAAACGGCTGTTGGCCGTCATGCCGGATACATCCAGTATATATTCCTGTTTATTATTCAAACTTTGCCAATTCCCCACGGATTCTCTTGAAATTTCAAAAAACGATTTTTGTTTTACATCCGCATCGAATTGCCCCAGGTAATTAAAACTAATCTGTGGCTTTAATTTAAATTCCAGTTCATTTTTATTCGCTGCTTCGGTGAGATATCTCAATATCCCATAGCCGATACCTTTATTGGGGATTTGCCTCAGGCTTTCTTTTATTTCTTTTACCTGGCGGCCCAGGTCATTTGTATAGGAAACATCAAACATGACGGGATATATACTGGTGAACCAACCGACGGTCCTGCCGATATCCATATCCTCCAAAATCTCTTCCCTTCCATGCCCTTCCAGCGCAATGCATACCGGGTTGTTGCCGAAAGTTTTCTTAATAGCCACAGCCAATGCCGTTAATAAGATATCATTAATTTCCGTTCGGAAAGCCCGGTTTACTTTTGTCAGCAGGAGTTCCGTTTCTTTCTCCTCAAGGGCAAAAGAGGCGCCCACGGTATTCCCGAAATGGGTGTTGTCTTCATCAAAATCTTTTGGTATTGGCGGCGCTTCAAAGGATTCGATCTTTTGCCAATAAGTCTTCTCTTTTAAAAACCCTTTACTATTTGCATATTTTGATAATTGTTCCGACCAGCGTTTGAAGGAATCTGTTTTTGCCGGTAAAACAAGCTTTTTGCCCTGCTTATATTGCCCGTATAGGGTTTCGAAATCTTCAAATAATATCCGCCATGAAACACCGTCGACGACCAGGTGATGAATGACAATTAATAACCGGTCGCCATCGTCCAGGTGAAATAACCCCAGTTTCATCAGCGGTCCCTTTTCCAGGTTGATGCCGGCCTGGATCAGGTTTACTTTCCGAAGAAATTCATCCAGGCTGTGCTCGTGGTTTTTTAAATCATATTCAGCGATGGAATGTGGATAATCTACGTCATGAACCATTTGAAAAATTTGGCCGCTGTCGATAGCTAATTTATAGGTCATACGTAGCGCATCATGGTGCTCCTGGATTTTGACAAACACCGCTTTAATGGCCTCTTTATCGAAACCTTCCCGTGAAAATAATAGGACGGCATGGTTATAATGACGGGCGTCGATACGAGGTTCGTTGAAAAAGCGTTCCTGGATGGGGGTGAGTGGGACGGCGCCCGAGATAGTCGATTGATCGGGGATACGTTTCAATTTTTTTACCCTGGGGGCTAAACCGGAAATTACCGGGTATTGGAAAAGATCTTTCATTTCGACCTTGTATCCGACGCTGCTCATCCGGGAAATGATCTGGATCGCTTTGATCGAATCCCCGCCGGTCATGAAAAAATTTTCATTGGTGCTGATTTTGTCCTTTCCCAGCACTTTTTGCCATATTTCAACCAATTTTTTCTCGACATCGTTTGCGGGCAAAGTGTAGTCGAAATCTTCTTCCGGGCTTTTTCCTTTTAGATTGAGCAGCGCCCCCCGGTCTACTTTACCATTGGATGTTAATGGTATCCTATCCACCTGTACAAAATAGGAGGGAATCATATAATCCGGCAATTCCCTGGCCAGGGTTTCACGTAATCCCGATATTTCCCATGCCTTATTGGAAACAAAATAGGCGCAGAGATATTTATCATCTTGATCTTGCTCCTGAACCAGCACCACCGCTTCTTTGACGCCGCTGATCTTCAATAAACAGTTCTCTATCTCTCCCAATTCGATGCGAAACCCCCGGATTTTGACCTGTTGATCGATGCGCCCTAAAAACTCGACAGCACCACCGGCAAGATGCCGCGCCAGATCGCCGGAACGATATAACTTTGAATGATGAATGATGAATGATGAATGATGAAAATTGATAAATTTTTCTGCTGTTAATTCCGGGCGGTTTAAATAACCGCTGGCAATGCCGTCACCACCAATATAAATCTCTCCAATAACTCCAGGGGCCAAGGGATAACCGTACTTATCCAGTAAATAGATTTTAACATTATCGGCCGGCGCTCCAATGGGAACAGATGCCCGCTGATCTTTTTCGGGGCTATAACGATATATCATACAACCCACCGTGGCTTCAGTGGGGCCATATTCATTGTATATTTCAATGCCGCCGTTAAATTTCTTATAAATATCAGCGGCAAGAACGCTGTCCAGGTTTTCTCCCCCTAATATAAAACGCTTAATGGTGCAAGTATTGGGCAGAGTCATTTCCTTGATAATTTTCAAATGGGCCGGCGTTAATTTCATAATACCGATGCGATTATCATTGATAATATCTGCAATCGTTTCTATAGGAGTATTTTGGCTGCCGTATAAAATAACGGAATTGCCGGTGATCAAGGGGAGAAAAACGGATGTGACGGTTAAATCAAAAGCGATAGACGTATAAAGAGGAAAATTTAGTTTCTCACCCTTCAGATAATACCGTGAAGCCCACCAGGTATAATTAACCAACGACCGGTGCTCTATCATGACACCTTTAGGGTTCCCGGTAGAACCGGAAGTGTAGATGAGGTAAGCGAGTTGATTTGAATGATGAAGCCCGCGGCGCGGGCACCCTTTTAGAGAATCAAAATTCAAAACATCTTTTGCATTACTGTCTTTTAACATGTAATCGATTCTTTCCTGGGGGTATTCCGGATCGATGGGCAAATAGGCACCGCCGGATTTTAATATGCCCAATATCCCGATGATCATTTCAATCGACCGTTCCATTATGATGGCCACAATACTGTCCGCCTGGACACCTTTTTCGATTAACACACCGGCCAGGCGGTCCGATTGCTCATTCAATTGGCGGTAGGTCAGTCCGACCGGTCCGACTGTTCCGACATATCCGACATCTCCGACAAGTCCGACACTGTCGGGCGACTTTTCCACTTGCTCTTCAAATATCTGATGAATGGTTTTGTCTTTGGGGTAATCTGCCGCGGTATCGTTAAATTCATAGAGCAATTGCTCTTTTTCTTTTTCGGAAAGAATATCGATATCTTTGATCGCTGTGGCAGGGTTTTTTATGACGGTTTTAATAATATTCCGGTAATAGTAGGCCAAACGTTCGATAGTCTCTTTTTTAAATATACCTGTATAATACTCGATATTGATAGTCACGGCATCATTTTCTAATTCAAAAACGAAGAATGTCAAATCGAATTTAGCGGTTTTGTTGATATATTGAATGCCCGAATAATTTTCATTTATTATTTCTACCTGGGGGCGAACGTTGGCCTGCCTGAAATTCTGGACCACGATATCAATATCGAAAAGTGGGTTCCTTGAAGGGTCTCTTTCCAGGTCTAATTTCTCTACCAGTTCTTCAAACTGGACATCCTGGTTTTCAAAGGCTTTAAGACTGTTAGCAATCACTTCTTTCAAAAAGTTCTCATATGTTTTTTCGCCGGTGGGGTAATTTCTCATACCTAAGGAATTGATAAACATGCCCACCACACCCTGGATATCAGCGTGGCGCCTGCCGGCAATGCTGCTGCCGATAATGATATCAGTCTGGCCGGTATATTTATAAAACAGGGTATTCAATGTTGCCAGTGTATTCATATACAATGTTCCACCGTATTGAACGCCCAAATCTTTAAATTTTACTGCGTCCTCTCTCTCTAGCTTAAATTCGTAACGATCACCTTCGAAAGTAAAAACTTCCGGTCGTTTATAGTCCGCCGCCAGGTTCAACCGGGGGATTTCTCCTGTATACAACTGCAGCCAATATTCCTCCTGGCTCTTAATCTCCCCGCCGGTAAATAACTGGTTCTGCCATTGGGCGAAATCTTTATACTGAATGTGCAGTGGTTCCAATGGCATCCCGGTTTCATACAGGCGCATGAAATCTTCCGTAAGGACCGTATGCGATATGCCATCCGATACAATGTGATGGATATCAACTACCCATATATGATTTCCGTCAGCCATTTCGATTAACCCAGACCGAATTAACGGAGCTTGCGCCAAATCAAAAGGACGAATGAAGTTATGAATAAAGTGATTCGGTGTACTCATGAATGATGAATGATGATTTTTAACCTCTGTGCCCTCGTATGGCGTGACCTCTGTGGCTAAATTAAAATATTCCAATTCAAATGCCACATTCTCATGGACTCTCTGGACCACTTCGTTATTCAAGTGCTGGAAAGATGTTCTTAGACTTTCGTGGCGAACAATTAATTGCTGCAGCGCAAATTCCAATTTATTTTTTTCTATTTTTTTCCCGAGGGGTAATACAAGTGGCATATTGTAACTAACGCTGTTTAAATCCAATTGTTGAAGAAAATATAAGCGCTTCTGGGCCGACGATAGGGCATAATATTCTCTTTTTTCCACCGGTTCTATGGATATATGGAACTCTTTATTTTTTTCTTTTATGTATTTTGCTAATTCATTGATTGTTGGCGCTTTAAATATCTCCGCCAGGGGAACTTTAACATTAAATTCTTTATGTATCCTCGATATAAGTATAGTTGCTTTTAATGAGTGTCCTCCCAATTGGAAGAAATTATCATTGACTCCAATCGATGTTTGTGCTTGTCTATCTAAAACCTCAGACCACAAATTTACCAATCTCTCTTCAATGTCATCCCTGGGTGCCAGGTAACTATCACCGGCTATAAACTCCGGTTTGGGCAATGCTTTACGGTCTATTTTTCCAGAGGGAAGCAGCGGTATTTTTTCCAATTGTATAAAATAAGATGGTATCATATAATCCGGCAATTCCTTTGCCAGGTATTCCTGTAATCCTGAGGTTGCCTTTACAGCTTGGGAAACGACATAAGCAACTAAATATTTATCTCCTTTCTCTTCCTCTTGAATTAACACTACGGTTTGTTTTATATCCCCATGCTTTGACAGCCGGTTCTCTATTTCTCCCAATTCAATACGAAAGCCCCTGATTTTTACTTGTTGATCGATACGGCCCAGGAATTCAATGTTGCCGTCAACCAGGTATCGCGCCAGGTCGCCGGTACGATAAAGAATGCCTCCGGCGGCCAAAAACCCTTTTGAAAAAGGGGTTCTGGACTTCCCAAAACTTTTATTTATAAATTTTTCCGAGGTTAATTGTGGTTGATTTAAATACCCCCGCGCCACTCCGTCGCCGCCAATACACAGCTCACCGGGTACGCCCATCGGCTGCAAATTATTATCTCTATCCATTATATAGGCTTGATTATTAGATATCGGCTTACCGATGGGAATATTGTCGCTCGCTTCCATTACCGGGAAAGCTGTGGTACATACTGTATCCTCAGTGGGACCATAGCAATTAACCAATTGATAATTTCTTTTAATAAACTTTGTTAACCGGTCTCCGGCTGCCTCTAAAAACCGAAGCGATGTATTATGAATGGTCATGAATAACTCAGCCATCTGGGGAGGTAAGAAGCTGAGGGTGACGCCGTTCTTTTCAAAATAATGGTTCAATGACCCGACATCCAACTTGATTTCCTCCGGGATAATGCAAATTGCTGCCCCTACCAAAAGAGAAGGAAAAAATTCACATACCGACGCATCAAAACCAAAACCGGCATACCGCGTCGCCCGGTCCCGCGATGTGAAAGAATAATAAGTGTTATGCCATTGACACACATTAACCAACGACCGGTGCTCCACCATAACCCCTTTGGGTTGACCTGTAGAACCGGAAGTGTAGATGATATAAGCAAGATTACCGGCAGTTACGGAAGCTATTTTTAATCCTTGCCGGGAGCCCGCATAAGAGGAAACAGACCTCATATCATCCTGGTATTTGAACCTGGGCCGGTTTTTATCATTTATATTCGTACTTACTTTCCCGGTTTTCTCTATTTCCAGCAGGGCATCATAACGGAATTTGGTGAGTTCATTTTCAATAGAGTACCGTTTACCCGAACAGGTCACCGTCTTAATTTCCTGCCATTGGGTTTGAAGATCATGCCAGAAACCTTTCGAGACAAATAACTCAGCGGAAAAATCAGTTTTGGTAGTATACCCTTTATCGCGATTGGCTTCTTTAAAAGCGGTCATTTCCCGGACCAGGTCCTTTTCCTTTTCCTGGTCCATGACATCACCGATAAACAAATAACCGTTGTCTTTTAATAACGAAATTGCTTTTTGTAGTACGTGACGTAAATAATTATGACCATGGAAACATTGAATAACGCTGTTGATAATCACCAGGTCAAACTCATTTACGGGGATTCTGTCTATTTCATAGGCCGGCATGCAGGCCAATTGGATATTATGGAAACCCTTTTCCCGGACCTGCTGCTTATTTTTCTCAATAATAACTTCGGAAAGATCGGTGCCATAATATAAGCCGACTTTGGGCGCGATGCGATACATACTAATACCGGAGGCGCAGCCGATTTCCAGTACTTTCATCCCGGGGTGCAGCAGCGGTTCCAGTTTCCTGAGAATATTATCGCCGTATTCGTCCATTTCTGCCCGGGAAAAAGGCAGGCCGGTGTAACTACTCAACCAACCGCCGCCGGTGATTTCATCCACGGCACTTTCGCCCACATGATGCCACAACTCCTGGTCCATCAATTGGTTTGTTCCCTGTTCTTCCTCGGCATAAATATCCACGCTGTCGCAGCATAAATAGCTTTGCAGGTGAGCACATTCCCACTGCAAACGGTTTAAGTCTCTCAAATGATGTTTATCCGATATCACCACACCGGCACGGGAATCGTCGATTATATACTTAATTCGTTTCGTTGGGATTGCAGAGTCTACTGGAACAAAAGCCCCACCTGCTTTAAGTATCCCAACTAAAGCCACCTGGCGGTACACCGGCTGCGACATCCATACTCCAACAGGTTCACCCATACGGATTTTTTTCTCTTCATAAAGATAACGGGCCAATTGATTGGCCTGACGGTCCAGTTCTTGATAAGACACCATTTGATCTTTATAGATCATGGCCACATAATCCGGGGTCCTGGCCACCTGCTCTTCAATAAGCCCGTGAATCGTTTTATCCTTCGGATATATCGCGCCGGTATCGTTAAATTCATAGAGCAATTGCTCTTTTTCTTTTTCAGAAAGAATATCGATATCTTTAATGGCAATGGCAGGGTTTTTCATGACGGCTTTAATGATATTCTGGAAATGGTTAACCAAACGTTGGATGGTCTCTTTTTTAAATATACCGGTATAATATTCGATGTTGATATCCACATCTTTTTCCAATTCTGAAACGAAGAAGGTCAAATCGAATTTAGCGGTCCTATTTTTATACAGGCGGGTCGAATTATTTTCATTTTTTATTTCCAATTGGATATTTCCTTGAGCTTGCCTGAAATTCTGGACTACCATACTAATATCGAAAAGTGGATTCCGGGAAGGGTCTCTTTCCGGTTCCAATTTATCCACCAGTTCTTCGAACTGGACATCCTGGTTCTCAAAACCGGCGACGCTGTTGGCGATTACTTCCCGTAAAAAGTTCTCATAAGTTTTCTTGCCGGAGGGGTAATTCCTCATGACCAGTGTATTGACAAATATGCCTACCACACCCTGGATATCGGCATGCCGTCTTCCGGCAATGCCGCTGCCGATAATGATATCAGTCTGGCCCGTATATTTATAAAATAGAGTATTCAAGACCGCCATCATATTCATATACAAAGTCCCGCCGTACCGGGCGCCCAGGGTTTTGAATTTACCCGCGTCTTCTCCTTCCAACAGGAATCCGTATTGATCACCTGCAAATGTAAACACCCCCGGTCGTTTATAGTCGGCGGCCAGGTTCAACCAGGGAATTTCTCCTGCATACAACTGCAACCAATAATCCTCCTGGTTCTTAATCCTCCCTTCGACGAATAGCCGATTCTGCCATTGGGCAAAATCTTTATACTGGAGAGGCAGGGATTCCAATGGCACCCCGGTTTCATACAGGCGCATGAAATCTTCTGTAAGGACCATATGCGATGTGCCGTCCGATACAATGTGATGAATATCTACTATCCATATATGATTCCCGTCAGGCATTTCGATTAAGCCGGACCGCATTAACGGCGCTTGCGATAAATCGAAAGGGCGAATAAAGTTTTTTATTATTGCCTCCGGCGGCCAGGAACCCTTTTGAGAAAGGGTTCCTGGACCTCCCAAAACTTCTGTTAAATATTCAATTTCAAATGCTACGCTTTCATGGACTTTCTGGACTACTTCGTTATGCAACCGTTGGAAAGATGTCCTTAAACTTTCGTGGCGAACAATTAATTGTTTCAGTGCAAATTCCAGTTTATCTTTATTTATTTCCTTGCCAATAGGTAATACCAGTGGCATATTGTAACTAATGCTGCTCAACTCCAATTGTTGGAGAAAATACATCCGTTTCTGGGCCGAGGATAGAGCATAATATTCTCTTTTTTCCACCGGTTCTATGGATATATGGAACTCCTTATTTTTTTCTTTTATGTATTTTGCTAATTCTTTGATTGTCGGCGCTTTAAATATCTCCGCCAGGGGAACCTTAACATTAAATTCTTTATGTATCCTCGATATAAGTATAGTAGCTTTTAACGAGTGTCCTCCCAATTGGAAAAAATTATCATTGACTCCCATCGATGCTTGTGCTTGTCTATCCAAAACCTCAGACCACAAATTTACCAATCTCTTTTCAATGTCATCCCTGGGTGCCAGGTAACGATCGCCGGCTATCAACTCCGGTTTGGGTAATGCTTTCCGGTCTATTTTCCCATTGGGAGTTAAAGGAATTCTTTCAAGAGGTACAAAGTATGACGGTATCATAGAATCCGGTAATTCCTTTGACAAATAATCTCTTAATCCTGTTATTACTTTTTTTTCGATGGAAATAATATAGGCACATAAATATTTATCGCCGTTGTCTTCCGTCCGGGCCAACACCGCCGCCTCTTTTATGTACGGGTGTTTTATTAATTGCGATTCGATCTCTCCCAATTCGATACGATACCCCCTGATCTTGACCTGCTGATCGATGCGGCCCAGGAATTCAATGTTGCTATCGGGTAACCACCTTGCTAAATCACCAGTTTTGTAATTAATATAGGTCTTATAGGATCCATAGGACCTATATTCTTTTACAAATTTGTTTGCCGTTAATTCAGGGTTGTTTAGATAACCCCGGGCAATACCTTCTCCTCCGACATACAACTCACCCATTACCCCAATGGGTTGTAAATGTCCAAATTTATCCACTATGTAAGCGGTAGTATTTGCTATTGGATTTCCTATCGGGATATTAAATTCATAATTCCGTTTCAGGGGAAGGAACGTAGAAAAAGTGGTGTTCTCCGTGGGTCCATACATGTGAAGAATCGTTAAATGAGTGTATTTCTGCCGTAAAACGTTAATATAAAGGGAACTAACCTTATCCCCACCCACCAGGAAATACCGCAGCCTGGCAAATAACTCGATATCGCTGGCCGCCAGTTGATTGAATAACTGTGGTATTAAATGAAGAATCGATATGTCATGTTTTACCAAAACTTCTTTCAACTTTTCGGCATTTAATATGACATCCTTAGACGCCAGAGATAAAGGGACACCATTGCAAAGGGGTCCCCATATTTCAAAGGTCGTAATATCAAAGGCCGATGAACCGGTAGGCAGTAAGCGATCCCGCGACGAAAATTTAATGTAATCGGTATTCTTTACCAATCGCACGACATTACGGTGTTCCACCATTACTCCTTTGGGCTTCCCTGTCGAACCGGAAGTGTAGATGATATAACAGAGATGATTTGAATGCAGAACGCTGAATGCAGAATGATGAAGAAAAGGTGCCTGCGGCGCATCCATTAAAAATTCACTATTAACGATTATCTCTGCTTTACTATCCTGTAACATATATTTTATGCGCTCTTTTGGGTAATCCGGATCGATTGGTAAATATGCACCACCCGATTTTAGAATCCCTAACATGCCTACAATCATTTCCACTGACCGTTCCATCATAATGCCCACAATCGTGTCCGGCAGGACACCTTTTTCAATTAACACCCCGGTCAGGCGGTTGGATTGTTCGTTTAATTGACCGTAAGTTATACAGACAGGGCAGGTTTGAGAACCTGCCCCTACAAGGGATACATGGTCCGGCATCCGTTCCGCCTGTTCTGCAAACAATTGATGAAGGATTTTATCTTTCGGATATTCTGCCTCGGTATCATTAAATTCGAATAATATCTGCTCCTTTTCTTCTTCCGAGATGATCTCAAGATCGCGTATCCTTATACCCAACTCTTTCGCTTTCCCTACTATCGAAAAAATTCTCTTAAAATATATGATGAACCGCTCGATCGTCTCTTTTTTGAATAGTTTCGTTCCATAGCCAAAAGCAAACTCCAGTCCTTGCCCTACTTCCCGGCCATTGATCTCAAGATCAAATTTCGTTGCCAGGGTGGCGGTAATATTGTCATCTTCGACGGTTCTTTTTTCAATTACTTCATTCGAGGGTACATCCGGTACATTCGGTACATCCGGTACATTTCTTATATTCTGAAGCACAAACAATACATCGAATAAAGGATTACGGCCCATGTCCCTATTGATTACCACTTTTTCTACCAGGTCGTCAAATGGGTATTCCTGGTTTTCAAAGGCTTCCAATGTCCTGTCTTTAAACTGCTCAAGAAACTCCGAGAAAGTCTTTTCTCCATGCGGGAAATTCCGAAGTGCCAGGGTATTGACAAACATACCGATGATTTTTTCTAAATCCGCATGTCTGCGTCCGGCTACCGGCGTGCCGATGACGATATCCTCCTGGCCACTGAGTTTGGCTAATAAAATATTTAATACCGCCGCCAGTACCATAAACAGCGTCGCCCCGCTCCGCAAAGCCAACTCATGAAGCAAACCTGTTTCTGCCGCGGGTATCTCGAAATCAATTTTATTTCCTGCAAAACTCTGCATCAGGGGCCGGGGATAATCGGTGGGAATAGCTAATACCGGGATATCATCCGGGAACTCTTTGAGCCAATATAACTCCTGCCGTTTGATCCGGTCATTCTCTTTATTACTATTTTGCCATTGGGCAAAATCTTTGTACTGTAACCGTAATGATGGCAGTGGCTCTCCCCGGTACAATGACATAAAGTCATTCTTTAATACTTCCTGGGATGTTCCGTCAGTTATGATATGATGAATATCTACCAGTAAAATATAACTCCCATCGTTATTTTTTAGCAATCCGGCCCGCATCAAAGGCGCCTGCGATAAATCGAAAGGCCGAATAAACCCACCTTTTTGAAAAAAGGTGGGGCCAAAAACTTCTGTTAAAGTCCGTGTCTGTCCGTGTACGCCATCGGCGTCCGTGGCTAAATATTCAATTTCAAATGCCACTTCATCATGTATCTTTTGTACCGGGCCATTATTTAACAGGTGAAATGATGTTCTCAAGCTGTCATGACGTTTGATCAATTTCTCGAAAACGTCATCCAATTTCTCTAATTGAAAGTCTCCCGGTAAGAAAATAATTATTGGGATATTGTAAGCCACACCATCCGGATCCAAATGACGCAAGAAAAACAACCGCTTCTGCGCTGAGGATAGTTCATAATATTCTTTCTTTTCTACCGGCTCTATGGATTGATATTTTTCTTCTACTTTTCCTATTATATATTCTGCTAAGCCCCGGACCGTTGGACGTTTAAATATCTCGGCCAGGGGTACATGAACATTCAAACCTTTATGTATCCCGGATACAAGAATCGTGGCTTTTAATGAATGCCCTCCCAATTGGAAGAAATTATCATCGATCCCTATCGATGTTTGCAATTGAGATGTATGTGATTCATCTCTGCCAAGAACCGCGGCCCATATCCTTAACAATTTCATTTCAATTTCGTCCCGCGGCGCTGTATAATTTTCGCTTGTATTCAATCCTGGTTTAGGTAACGCCTTCCGGTCTATTTTTCCAGAGGGAAGCAGCGGTATTTTTTCCAATTGTATAAAATAAGATGGTATCATATAGTCCGGCAAGTCCTTTGCCAGGTATTCCTGTAATCCTGAAGTTACATTTTCAGCATGGGAAACGACATAAGCAACTAAATATTTATCTCCTTTCTCTTCCTCTTGAATTAATACTGCGGCTTGTTTTATATCCCCATGCTTCGACAGCCGGCTCTCTATTTCTTCCAGCTCGATACGAAATCCCCTAATTTTTACTTGTTGATCGATGCGGCCCATGAATTCGATATTGCCGTCGGGCAGATATCGTGCCAGATCACCAGTTTTGTAAATTCGTGAGTGGTAATTAAACAAAAGTTTTACGGGGTCCAGGGGCGTTTTTTCAAAAGAGCCCCTGGTTAATTCAGGTTTATTTAAATAGCCCCTGGCCAGGCCATCGCCGCCGATACATAGCTCACCGGGTACGCCTACCGGCTGCAAATTATTGTCTCTATCCATTATATAAACTTGATTATTGGCTACCGGCTTACCGATGGGAATATTATCGCTCGCTTCCATGACCGGGTAAGCTGTGGTACATACTGTATCTTCAGTGGGACCATAGCAATTAACCAATTGATAATTCCTTTTAATAGACTTTTTTAAGCGGTCGCCAGCTGCCTGTAATATCCGGAGATATCCGTTATCTATAACCATGAATTGCTCTGCCACCTGGGTAGGTAAAAAGGTTATGGTGACACCATTCTTTTCATAATAATTATTTAAGGCTTCCATATCCAGCCTTATTTCCTCCGTCACAATAAAAATAGAAGCACCGGCAATTAGTGCAGGGAAAAATTCCCATACCGAAGCGTCAAAGCCAAAGCCGGCATATTTTGACACCCTATCCTTTGATGTAACTGAAAAATAATTGTTATGCCAGCAGCATAAGTTGATCAACGACCGGTGCTCTACCATAACCCCTTTGGGTTGACCGGTAGAACCGGAGGTGTAGATAATATAAGCCAGGTTACCGGCAGTCACGGAAGCTATATTTAATCCTTGCCATGATCCTGCATAAGATGAAACAAATCTCATATCATCCTGGTATTTGAACCTGGAGAGATTTTTATTTGTACTTACTTTTTCTATTTCCAGCAAAGCATCATAACGGAATTTGGTAAGTTCATTTTCAATGGAGTATTGTTTAGCCGAACAGGTCACGGTCTTAATTTCGTTCCATTGGGCTTGAAGATCATGCCAGAAACCTTTCGATACAAATAACTCAGCGGAAAAATCGGTTTTGGTGGTATAGCCCATATGCCTGTTGGCTTCTTTGAAAGCGGTCATTTCCCGAACCAGGTCGTTTTCCTTTTCCTGGTCCATAACGTCACCAATAAATAAATACCCCTTATTTCCCAAGAGCGCAATGGTCTTTTGAATGATTTTACGCAAGTAATTATGACCATGAAAACACTGGATAACACTGTTAATAATGACCAGGTCAAAATCATTTAAATGAATTTTGTCTATTTCATGGGCAGGCAAACAGGCCAATTGGATATTATGAAAACCTTTTTCCCGGACTATTTGCTTATTTTTCTCAATAATAACTTCGGATAGATCGGTGCCATAATACAAACCCACTTTAGGGGCCAGGCGAAACATACTGATACCGGAAGCGCAGCCGATTTCCAGTACTTTCATCCCAGGGTGCAGCAGCGGTTCCAATTTTTTAAGAATATTATCGCCGTATTCGTCCATTTCTTCCCTGGAAAAAGGCAAGCCGGTGTAACTGCTCAACCAACCGCCGCCGGTGATATCATCCACGGCACTTTCTCCCACATGATGCCACAGTTCCTGGTCCATCAATTGGTTTGTTTCCTGTTCTTCCTCGGCATAAATATCAATGCTGTCGCAGCATAAATAGCTGTGCTGATGAGCACATTCCCACTGCAAACGGTTTAAGTCTCTTAAATGATGTTTATCAGATATTACCAGGCCGGCACGGGAATCGTCGATTATATACTTGATTCGTTTCGTTGGGATTGCGGGGTCTACAGGTACAAAAGCCCCACCCGCTTTAAGTATCCCAACTAAAGCCACCTGACGGTATACCGGCTGCGACATCCATACCCCGATAGGTTCGCCAATACGGATTTTTTTCTCTTCGTAAAGATAACGGGCCAATTGGTTGGCCTGGCGGTCCAGTTCTTGATAAGTCACCATTTGCTCTTTATAAATCATTGCCACATAATCCGGGGTCCTGGACACCTGCTCTTCAATAAGCCCGTGAATGGTTTTATCCCGGGGATATATCGCGCCTGTATCGTTAAATTCATAGAGCAATTGCTCTTTCTCTTTTTCGGAAAGAATATCGATATCTTTGATCGCGATGGCAGGGTTTTTGATGATGGCTTTAATGACATTCAGGAAATGATCAACCAAACGTTCGATGGTCTCTTTTTTAAATATACCGGTATAATATTCGATGTTGATATCCACATCTTTTTCCAATTCTGAAACGAAGAATGTCAAATCGAATTTAGCAGTCCTATTTTTATACAGGCTGGTCGGGTTATTTTCATTTTTTATTTCCAATTGGATATTTCCGTGGGCTTGCTTGAAATTCTGGACCACCATACTAATATCGAAAAGTGGATTCCGGGAAGGGTCTCTTTCCGGGTCTAGTTTTTCTACCAGTTCTTCGAACTGGATATCCTGGTTCTCAAAACCGGCGACACTGTTGACGATTACTTCTTTCAAAAAGTTCTCATAAGTTTTTTCGCCGGAAGGGTAATTCCTCATGACCAGGGTATTGACAAACATACCCACCACGCCCTGGATATCGGCGTGGCGCCTCCCGGCAATGCCGCTGCCGATAATGATATCGGTCTGGCCGGTATATTTATAAAACAGGGTATTTAACGCAGCCAGCATATTCATATACAAAGTTCCACCGTACCGGGCGCCCAGGGTTTTGAATTTATCCGTGTTTTCTCCTTCCAACAGAAATCCATATTGATCACCCTTGAATGTAAACACCGCCGGTCGTTTATAGTCGGCAGCCAGGTTCAACCGGGGGATTTCTCCCGCATACAACTGCAGCCAGTAATCCGCCTGGTTCTTAATCCTTCCTTCGGCAAATAGCTGGTTCTGCCATTGGGCAAAATCTTTATACTGAAGGGGCAGCGGTTCCAATGGCACCCCGGTTTCATAAAGGCGCATGAAATCTTCCGTAAGAACCGTATGCGATGTGCCGTCCGATACAATGTGATGGATATCTACTATCCATACATAATCCCCGTCCGGCATTGCGATTAACCCGGACCGCATTAACGGTGCTTTCGACAAATCAAAAGAACGAATAAAATTCTTTATTATTTCGGGCGACCACGGGGGGGCGCCCTTACCATTTGTGTATTCTGTGTAATCCGTGGACAAGTTTTTATATTCAATTTCAAATGCCACGCTTTCATGAACTCTCTGAACCACTTCGTTATTCAATCGCTGGAAGCATGTCCTTAGACTTTCGTGGCGAACGATTAATTGTTTCAGTGCAAATTCCAATTTATCTTTTTCTATTTTTTTCCCGAGTGGTAATACCAGGGGCATATTGTAACTGGTGCTGTTTAACTCCAATTGTTGGAGAAAATATAACCGCTTCTGTGCCGAAGATAAGGCATAATATTCCTTTTTCTCCACTGGTTCTATGGATATATGGAACTCCTTATTTTTTTCTCTTATATATTTGGCCAATTCCCTGATTACCGGCGCGCGAAATATCTCCGCCAGGGGAACCCTGACATTGAATTCTTTGTGTATCTTCGATATAAGTATAGTTGCTTTTAACGAGTGCCCTCCCAATTGGAAGAAATTATCATCGATCCCTATCGATGTTTGCAATTGAGGGTTATAGGCAGCATCCCGGCCCAAAATCCCGGCCCATAATTCTACCAATTTCTTTTCAATTCCATCCCTCGGTGCCACATAACTATCCCCGGCTTTCAACCCAGGTTTGGGCAGTACTTTTCGGTCTATTTTTCCATTGGGATTTAAAGGTATTTTCTCCATCTGTACAAAATATGATGGTATCATATAATCCGGCAATTCCTTTGCCAGGTATTCCCGTAATTCTTTGGTAACATTTTCAGCATCGGAAACAATATAAGCAACTAAATATTTATCTCCTTTCTCTTCCTCTTGAATTAACACTACGGTTTGTCTTATATCCACATGCTTTGACAGCCGGTTTTCTATTTCTCCCAATTCGATACGAAATCCCCTAATTTTGACCTGTTGATCGATGCGGCCAAGGAATTCGATGTTACCATCGGCCAAGTATCGTGCCAAGTCGCCGGTTTTGTAAATTGGTGATTGGTGAGAGGCGAAAAGTGTGTGGTTAATAAACAAAAGTTTTGGGGGGGCCTGGGGGGCTTTTTCAAAAGCCTCCCTGGTTAATTCGGGGCGGTTTA